>JANXSC010000073.1 GCA_025352845.1 Opitutaceae bacterium | reverse complement strand
GGTCGGTGCTGGCAAACGGTATTCTCTCCGGCGCGCACATCGCGGCGCACGTTTTGCGTTGAGCCTCCTCGGTCCCCGACTGGACTCGGGTGGTGCGCTCGCCGCCCAACATTCTTTGGATCGTAACGACACAGTGGCGCGCGCAGGCCTGCGGTTACGCTGGCGATCCGAATGCGCGCACGCCGCGCCTGGACGCGCTGGCGGCGGAAAGCGTGAATTACACGCAGGCGGTCACGCCGCATCCGTTCGGGCCGTTCGCGCGCGCGGCCCTGCTCACCGGCGTGCCGTCGCCGGAAAACGGCCTCCGCGACTACTTCGATCCGCTGCCGCCCGGCGCGCGGACGATCGCACACGAGCTGCGCGCGCGCGGCTACCAGACGGCGTTCTTCGGCAAATGGGGCGTGGGTCGCCGCGATCCCGCGGTGCCGCTCGGGGGTGAGGAGGCGGCGAAGGTGATTGTGCCGCCGAGTGAGCGGGGTGGGTTTGAATTTTGGGAGGGATTCGAGGGCGGCTTCCAGCTGAACGATCCTTGGCTGCATGGCTCGCAAATTGAGCGGCCACAAAAATTTTCCGGCTATCAGGGCGACGTGCTCTGTGAGCACGGCGCCGGGTGGCTGGCTGAAATCGAAAATCGAAAATCGAAAATCGAAAAATTTCCGCCGAGATTTTCTGTCGTGAGTCTGGAGGCACCGCATCCGCCCTACGATGCGCCCGCCGCGGGTGTCGTGTCGCGCGATCCGCGCGCGATTATTTTGCCGGCGAACGTTCCCCGCGGGGGAGCGGCCGAGCTGCGCGCGCGCCGCGAGCTCTCCGGCTACTACGCGCACATCGAGGCAACGGATCGGGCGCTCGGTCGCCTGCTCGCGGCCGTGAAGCGCGACGACACCCTCGTCGCCTTCACCAGCGTCCACGGCGACATGCACGGCGCGCACGGGTTGTTTCGCAAGGGCTGGCCGCACGAGGAAAGCGTGCGGGTGCCGCTTCTGATCAGAGGGAGGAGGGAGGAGGGAGCAGGGAGCAGGGATGTCTCGCCGGTTTCCATTCTCGATCTTGGCGAACTCACCCTCGCGAAAATCGAAAATCGAAAATCGAAAATCGAAAATCAATTCGCCCGCATCTCAATGCCGAGCGTCGTCTCCCTGCCGCACCAATGCGACCGCCCGTGGCGCGGCGTCCGCACCGCGACGCGCAAGCTCGTGCTCAACGCCGATGGCACGCCGTGGTTGTTTTTCGATCTCGACCGCGATCCGCGCGAAATGAAAAACCTCGTGGCCGATCCGGCGCGCGCGGGGGAGATCGCGGTGTTGCGTGCGTGCGTGTGATCCCGTGGTCCGAACGCGCGCGTTGCGTCCGGTCGTTCCCGAGTGGGAGAGTCAAACCGCATGGTTGTAGGGAGGGGTCTCCCGACCCCACCGGATTTGTGGACGGGCGCGCATGCTCCCGGACGGCGGGGTCGGGAGACCCCGCCCTACAACTCCGACGACGCGAGCCCGTCCTCAGCCGATCAACCGGCTCGCCGGATCGGCTTCCGTCGGCTTGCCGAAGAGTTTGCGAATGGTGTCGGAGATTTCCTGCATCTTCACGGGCTTCGAGATGTAGCCATCCATGCCGGCGGCGAGACACGCATCGCGGTCGCCCTGCATGGCGTTGGCCGTGAGCGCGACGATTTTGGGCTGGCGATCGGCGGGGACGCGGGTGCGGATTTGGCGCGTGGCTTCGAAGCCGTCCATCTCCGGCATCTGCAGATCCATCAGCACAAGATCGTAGCAGCGGTGCTCGAGCGTGTTCACGGCTTCGAGGCCGTTGGCGACGGCGTCGGCGCGATAGCCCAGCCGTTCGAGGAAACGGAGCGCGACTTTCTGGTTCACCGTGTTGTCCTCGGCGAGGAGGATCTCGATTGGGAATTCTTCCGCGACGGGATGCTCCGCGTTCTTTTGTTCCGGTGTGGCATGGTCGGAGTTGGGCGAGAAGAGATTCTTGATGGCATGCACGAGCGCGCTGGTGCGGAGCGGAATCGTCGTGCAGGCGAAGGGCTGGCCGTCGGCGGGCGGCGTCGGGGCGGGCTGGCCAAACGGATACAGCAGGAGGCGCGGGCATTTCAGCGTGGTGAGGATGCCGAGCGCCACCGGCGCACGCCTCTCGCCGCCATCGATCACCACGAGGCTGGGCGGGTGCGGAAGTTTTTCAACCGTTGCGAGGGCGACGGCGGCATCGGGCACGACGACACAGCCCGCACCCCAGCGTTCAAAAACCGCGTGCAGCCGCGCGGCCGTGATCTTGCTGGCGCCCACGCAGAGCACGAGGCCGCCGCGCATCGGCCCGGCGGCGCGCGCGAGTTCCGCCTCGGCCTCGGCCTCGGCCGCGTGCGAGTCGATCGTGAAGACAAACGCGGAGCCCTGGCCGACGCCGCTCTCGACGCGAACCTGCCCACCCATGAGTTCGCAGAGGCGCTGGCAGATCGCGAGCCCGAGGCCCGTGCCGCCGTATTTGCGGGTGGTGGAGGAGTCGACCTGACTGAAGGCCTTGAACAACCGATCCACGCGGTCCGGCGGAATGCCGATGCCGGTGTCGCGCACGGTGAACTCCAGTTTTATTTTCTGCGGCAGCGGCGCGCGGCTCGACGGGAAACTGACCGGCACGGGCTCCGAGGCTGCGCGCCGGACCTCGATCGCGATGCTGCCGCTCGGCGTGAATTTCACCGCGTTGTTCACGAGGTTTACGATCACCTGGCGGAGGCGCGTGACATCGCCACAAATCCACGGCGGAATATCCGGCGCGAGGTAGTAACCGAGCTCCACTTTCTTCGCCGAAGCCTGCAGCGCGAAGAGATCGAGGGCGTCTTCCAGACAGAGCGAAAGATCGAACGGGGCCTGCTCCAGCTCCATCTTGCCCGACTCGATTTTGGAAAAATCGAGGATGTCGTTGATGATCGTGAGCAGTGCCTCGCCGGAGGTGCGGATGGTGTTCACGTAGTCGCGCTGCTCGGGGTTGAGCGGCGTATCGATCAGGAGGCTGGTCATGCCGATCACGCCGTTCATCGGCGTGCGGATTTCGTGCGACATCGAGGCGAGGAAATCGCTCTTCGCGCGCGAAGTGTCGTCGGCCTCCGCCTTGGCGCGGCGCAACTGCTGCTCGACCTCGACGCGGGCCGTGATGTCGGTCTCGACCGCGATGAAGTTCTCGATCTTGCCATCCGCGCCGCGCACCGGCTGGACCTCGAGGTGGATGTGGTATTTGCGGCCGGACTTGGAGTAGTTGACGACATCCGTGCTGATGCCCTGGCCGCACGCCATCGCGGCCCGGATGCGCGCCACCGTGCGGGGATTGGTCTCGGGCCCGAGCATGAAGTGCGCGGGGTTGCGGCCGACGACTTCCGCGAGTGGATATTCCATCACGCGACAAAACGCCTCGTTGGCCCACTCGATCAAACCGTCGGGCGTGGCGATCAGCACGGGGCTGTCGGTCTTGGACGCGACAAGCGACAGTTTGCGCGCCTCGGACTGGCTTTCGCGCAACGCGAGCTCGGCCTCGCGGCGCGGCGTGATGTCCTGCACCGTGCCGATGATCTGGGTGGGGCGGCCGTCCGCGCCGGCGGCGACGGATTTCGAGCGGGTGTAAACCCAGCGCCAGTCGCCGCTGCGGTTGCGCACGCGGTATTCCGGCTCGATGAACGAGGCGACACCGCCGAGCTGGGACTCGATGCGCCGCCGGTAAACGGCGAAGTCGTCCGGATGAATCAGCGCCTGCCACGCTTCCACCGTCGATGGCATGGCCAGCGGATCGTAGCCGAGCATGGCCCAGAGTCCCGGGCTGTAGTAAACGTGGCCCGACGTGACGCTCCACTCGAAGATTCCGATCTGCGTCGAGTCGAGGGCGAGGCGGAGGCGTTCGTCGGAAACCTTGAGGCGGGCCTCGATGCGGCGGCGCTCTTCGTTTTCAGCGGCAAGTTTTTTGTTGGAGCATTCTGCGGCGCGCTGGCCGGCGCGCGCGTGGCGCGCGAGATGCACGCTGAGGCCAAGCAGGGCCGTGATGCCGAGTCCGGCGGCGAGGGCAAACTCCGGGAGGTAGCGGCGGTTCTGCGCCAGCGTGGCGTCCGACGGCGTGAAGCCGAGCCGCAGCCGGCGCTCGGCGAGGAGGTAGGTGCGCTCCAGCGTAAAGCGGGGATTGCGCGCCGGGTCCGCCGCCGCCTTTTGAAAGACCGTCTCGCCCGCGAGTGTGATGGCGAGGTGATATTCGTCGTGCAACTTTACCCGGACGCTCGCGATGTTGCTGAAAAATGCGCGGTAGGAAAATTCGGCGGCGAGAAATCCTGTGGCCTGTCCGTTGCGGATCACCGGCGCGTAGATCACGAAACCCTTTTCCAACGGATCGCCGGCGGAGACGGGCAGGCCAAAAACGATCGCGGGACGGGCGGCGCTGCGGCTCGCCTGCGCGAGGGCGGCGCGCAACTCGTCCGCCACGCTGGGGGGGATGACGCGGGGGCGTTCGGGCAGGCCGAGGGGAAATGACCAGCGCGGCTGCGCCGCGGCACCAAGCACGGAGATCTTAATGCACCCGAGCGCGGCGGATTCCTGCTGCATGTGGCGGGTCGCCGCGGCTTCCCACTCGGCCGTGGCGTTGTCGGGACCGTCGCCCCACGCCCGCGCCAGGCGCTCGAATTCGGCGGATTGTTTTTCGAGCACGTCCTTCGTTTGTGTCGCAAAGAGATCCATCCGGCCCTGGGTGGTCTGCGTAGTGTAGGCCTGCTCGCGCGAACCAAGCCCAATCCAAAGCGCCAGCGTGAGCGTGGCGCAGCCGACGACCACCGGCAGCGGCGCCCACGGCGGCGCGGCGCGGTCGGCGTTGGTGCTCTCGCGCCACGCGCGGTGCAGCAGGGCGAGTCCGAGTAGGACGAGGGCGATTCCGCCCCACGGGGAGACAGCCTGTTCCGTGCCCCAGGTGTAAACCGGGCGGAGATCCGCGAGGTAGCCCGCCAGCGTGAACAGCCCGGCCGATGCGATCAGCGATCCGCTGGCGGCCTCGGCGAGGCGGCGCGTGATCGCGGCGCGGTCGGTGAGACGCCAGAGCAGCAGCGCGCCGCCGACCATGAGGGCCAGTGCGGGCACCAACTGCGCGCGGTTGGAATTTCCCGGGAGCGCGAGCAGCCGCTCCGCGACGAGTAGACGGTCGATATGCAGATTCAGGCCGAAAAAAACCTGGGCGACTTTCAGCGCGCCGATCGCCACCGCGATCACCGCGACCGGAAGCAGCCGCCGGCTTCCGCCTTCGACGGCAAAGAGCGCGGCGCTCAGCGCCGCGAAACCGATCGCGCCTTCGATGGGGATCGGTGCATGCGGGCCAAACGGCTGGAGCAGTTCGTCGATTTGCAGCCACCAACCCGCGAGTCCAGCCGCACTGACAACGGCGAGAGCGCCGGCGAGGCCGAGCGATAATTGCTCAGGCCACGTGCGTTGCGGCGACGCGGAGGATTGGGTCATCGGGTAAGCTTGGCGGCGAGCAAAGCGCCCGGTGCGCGCGGGAGCAACGTGTTTCCCCGGGCCCAGGTAAAACTATCAGCCTATTTACCGGGAGTGGCTGGAAGCGGTGGAGTCGCGGTCGCGGGCTGCGCGCCGGGGCCAGAATTGGGCGTTGCTGGCGTGATATTTTCACCGCCGGGCTTCTCGGTCATGCCTGCGGCGTCGGCCGGGGCGGGAACGGGAATCGCACCGGGCCCACCGGCCGATCCGAGGGCCAGGTGCCACTCGGGTTTGGCGAGCGAGCCGGTAAGCCTGACCTCAAAGGCATTCGAGAGCGGGGAGAGCACCACTCCGACGACGGTCTTGAGCAGGCTCTCGCTCTCTTGAAACGGAAAAAGCTTGGCGTTGAAATCGAGCTGCTGCCGATCGAGCGCGTAGCTGCCGCGGGCATCGATGGCGGAATTCGCGCCGCGGATCGTGATCTCCGGAAACGTGAGCCGTGGTCCCTCGATTTTGAAATTTCCTCGCGCCTCGGTGAATCGGAGGGAGGTAAATTTCAACAACTCCGACAGCGAGCCGAGCAAGGGCACCGCGCCAATCTCGGCCCCGCGCAACATCGCGCTGCCGGTGCCGCGGTAGCTGAGGGTGTCGGTGTAGGCGCCCTCGGCCGAGGCGGCGAGGCTGAGGCGGACGTTGGCCTTCTGCTGGATGAATTTCCCGGGTGGGGGCGGCGCCTCGTTTTTTCGCAGCGCGGAAAACTCCGTGAACGCCGCCGCCGCCGGGCCGAGGCCGGCGTCCTCCAGCGCGAGATCGAAGCCGAGTCGGCGGTCCGCCCCGGCGCCCCAGACCCGCACCTGCCCGGTGACGGCGCCGCCGGCAAACGAGCCGGTGATGTTTTCGAGCGCGATCTCGTTGCGCTCGATTTTGGCGGAGAACGCGACGTCTTGCAGGGGGAAACCGTAGTAGCGAAAGTCTCCCGTCGTCCGCGCATCGAGGCGCAGCCGCGTGTGGGTGTCGGGCGCGGCGGGGCCGGCGAACCGCCCGCTTAGCTTCACCTCCGGGGGCCGGGCCAGCTGGATGGGAGTGAGGATGCCCGCGCCCACCGGGCCGATGATCTGAGCCGCGGTTTTCAGATCGAAGTTCGACGTGAGATCGAGATCGAGGGTATGCCACTCCTGGGTGAACCGATCGGCGCGGTAGGTAAAGGTGGCGGCGGCATCACGATCGTTGCGCGTTGCGAGGAGTTCGAGGCCGTCGATGAATCCCGGTCGGATGAAGAGCCGGGTGCGCACGCGGTCGAGCGGAGCGCCCCGCACGATCGGTTGGTCGGCGTCGGCGAAGACGAAGACGTGGGATTTTCCGCCGTCGCTCCAGACGCCGGCGACCTCGACCTCGGCCTCGGGCGGCCCGCCGGGAAACTCGATCTGCCGGAAAAAATTCGGCCACCACTCGCGAAACCACCCGGAGATCGCGAGCGGCTTTAATTTGCCGGCGAGCAGGAAGCGGTAGCGCTTGGTGAGGAAATCCTGCTCGTAGGTGCCGCGCGCAAAGTTCTCCCCAATCCGGGCAAACGCCTCGGGGGCGTAGAAAAACGTGGGCGTGAGCTCCAGCGTCGCCCGGGCGTCGGTGAGCGCGACATTGTAGGCGTCCACATACGGCAGCACGACGCGCGCATCGAGGCGCTCGAAGGCGAAGCCCTCGCCAAACCGCGCCTCGGCGCGTTCGACGAAGAGCGATTGGTAGTCGAAGAATCGCCGCACATTGGTGCCGGCGCGCGTGCTCACCAAGTCGAGCAGGTCCGGCGGGAGATCGCCGCGGAAGCGCACGGTGGCGCGCCGCGTGCCAAGGTGCGCGTCGAGGCTGACGGCGAGCGGCGAACCCAGAATCGTGCCGACGGCATTGGTCTCGATCGCGGGCAGCGGGCGCGGAAAAACCTGCGCCGATACCGCGCGGGTTTCGAGCGTCGGCGTCGCGATCGATTCCGCTGTGAGATTGATCTCGCGCAGATCGAAAGCGGGATTGGCGAGCTGCAGGCGGCCGAGGATGCGGGCGCGCAGGCCGGTGACGAGGGTATCGGCCGGGAGCAGCACGCGCGCGGCGGTGATTTCCAGATCGGCCGGGGTCGCGTCGCCGAAGAGCACTACGCGCGTGGCGAGGCGCACGTCGTCAGCTTCCGCGTCGAGGCGGTCGGGGAGTCGCACATGGCGGACCGACGCGCGGACTTCGAGTGAGAGCGCGCCCGAGGCGGAGGGAGAAAACTCCACGTGCACGGCAGGGTCGTCGCACTGTGCGAGTTGGGCGGAAAAATCGAGCACCTGCCGGCATAGCGGGGGAAAACGATGAGCGATGAAATCGGCGATCACCGCGGAGGCGGCGCGTTTCTCCGTCGATGGGACGAGGACCACGGTGCCGTGCGCAGTGATCGTGAGGTTGGCGAAACGGCCGCTGAGCTGGCGAATAGCGACGGTCCGCAGGCGCGGTTCGAGGGTGGCGTCGAAATCGCGCAACATCTCCTCTGCGCGGCCCGTCGGCGAGAACATCGCGGGCGCGAGCAGCGTGACGCCGTTGAGCCGCAGCTCGCGGGCCTCGATCTTGCCGGCGAGCAGCAGGGCCGGATTCACCCGGACGAAGACCGCGCGCGCGGTGAGCACTGGTTCGGCAAAGGCCGGCAGCGAGACGCGCACTTCGTCGAGCAAAATCTGGCCGGTCGGGTCAAACGATGCGCGGCCAAAAGTCGCACGCAATCCCGACTCCGCGAGCTGGGCCTCGATTTGCCGGAGCGCAAATCTCGGCAGGGCGAGTTCGTGCGACGAAAGGATGTAGAGCTGCGCCGCCAGCAGGACCGCCAGCGCCAGCCAGCACGTCCAAAGCGCGAACGAAAAAACACCCGAGAGCACCGCGCGCAGAAGCTGGAGGCAAAGCTGGGCCCAGGGTTTCATGCGACGGTGGAGAGGCGGATCATCACACTCGAGGTCGGGCGGCGTGGACGCGGGGAGACAGCGAACTTACGGCTTTGGTTCGGGCCGCGGGCCGGGATCGCGCGCGCCGTAGGCGAGCGACCAGAGGGCGTCGACCAGCGGTTGATCGAGGGAGAAAACCATATCGAGTTCCTTCGAGCCGGCGAATTGCGTGGAGCCACCGAGTCGTTCGGTGAGCAGCAGGGCGAAGGGGCTCGTCTGTTCCGTGCCGCCCGGAGCCGGGAGGGCGATGGTCGCGTCGAGTTGGAGCCGCCACGTGCGTTCCGTGCCGGCCGCGGCGATTTTTTCGGCGAAGCCGCCGGGGAGAAATTCTTTCGCGCGCAGCGCGCGCAGCGCGGCGACGACCGCTGCGACCGCCTTGGGATCGCGCGGAGCGGGGGCGGCCTCGCCGGCGGCGTTAACCGTGGCCTCGAACAACACGGCCTTTGTTTCGAGATCGGTGAGCTTGAGCGCGGCGATGCGGGCCGACGGAGCGAGCGGCTCTGTCACCGCGCGGTCGCGATAGGTGAGGGCGGAGAGCGAAAGTTCCTTTTCGATCTCGGGTGTGACTTGGTAGATCGAGGTGCCGGGTTCGGTGGCGGTGCCGACACGCGCATAATAGGTGGTGCGGTTGGAGTCGGTGCCGATGCGCAGCACAACCGGTGCGGCACTGCCGGTGACGGTGAGGGTGGCTTCGCGCAGCGGGCGGTTGAAGCCCCAGTCTTCCAAGTCGGCACTCGTCGGCGCATCGCTTTTGAATTTTTTCGCCATGAGCAGCGAGAGTTGTTCGAGCAGGCGTTGCACCGCGGCGCGATCGGCGGGGAGGGTTTGCGCGGCCTGCGCGCCGTCGGCGCGGAGCACGAGCTGCCAGGGCGGGGTGGCGCTGGCGGTCTGGCCGGCGCGTAACTCCAGGCGTTGGAGCGTGAGCGGGGCGAGATTGGGCTGGGCCGGAGCCGCGAGCGTGATCGCGGTGACGGCCGTGGAGTCGAGATCGAGGACGCGTTTTTCGCGGAGGCTTTCCTGGGCGTTGCGCAGCTGGGCCACGAGATCCTCGGGACCGGCGGGGATCTCCACGGTGAAGACGGCGGCGCGGCCCTCGATCTGTGCGTAGTATTCGACCGGGGCGTTGGGGGCCGGCTTGGCGCCGGCGGGCGGGGGCACGGGCTCGCCGAGGAAGAGGGTTTCATGGCGGCCGTTGCCCTCGAGTGTCACGCGCAGGGTTGGCGCGACGGAAGGCAGGGTCGCGGGCGCGGTGGCGGGAAACGATTTTGCGCGCAGCGCATTGAGCTGGTTGATCGCGACCTCGATGGCGGTGCGGCCGGCGCGGGCGAGGATGGGCGTCTCAAAGGTCCAGCGCGTGCCGTCGCGGCGGATGCGCACGCGCACGCCCGCGGCACTCGCGGTTTGGATGAGCAGAGAGCGCGCCTCAAACACGGGCACCGAGAGCAGCGTGTCGGCCCGCAGTTGATCGAGCGGGGGCGAGAGCGTGTCGAGGAGGCTGCGGTTGACGATGTGCACGCGTTCGCGATCGGGGGAGAGCACGTAGAGGCGTTTGCCGTCCTTGGTGACATCGCCGATGCGCAGCTCGGTGAGCGCGCGCCCGGCGCTGCCCGTGACGGCGGGATCGTAGGAGGAAAACGCGACGGTGAGCTTGGCGGGTTGATCGAGTGCGAGGCCGTAGTCGGCGAGCGAGAGGTTGTTCTTTGCGAGGTCCGCGACGTTGAAGGCGGTCTCGTTTTTGAGCAGTTGGAGTTCGGTGACGATGGCGCTGGCGGCGCGGGGATTGGCGGGCCACTCGAGCGGCTGGGTGAGCAGCCACGTCTCGCGCTGGCGGGTGAGGCTAAACGAACCGCCGGCGAGATTGGTGATTGCGAGCGTGCGGATATCGGCCGCTTCGGGCCCGAACACCTTGCCAACGGTTTGGGGATCGGGGCCGCCAAGCCCCCAACGGTGCTCGAACTTAAAAATAAAAAAGAAGAGCGCGACGTTCAGAAAAACGAGGACGAGGGTGACTTTGGTGCGCACGGAGGGAGTTGAGAGTTGAGGGTTGAGCGTTGAGAGACCGAGCGCGGGAAATGATTCGGGAGGTGTTTTGTTTTTCTCTCAACGCTCGGCCTTCAACTCTCAACTTTGAGCATCACGCGCGGCGCGTCCAATAGACGATAAGGCCGAGGAGCATGACGGCACCGGGAAGGCCGACGAGGACGGCGAGCCGCAGCCGCGCGAAGTCCGCGGTGCTGAGCGCGAGTTCGAACCGCTCAACCGGCCGCGGCGGGATGCTGAGTTGCAGATCGCGGTCGACGGTCCAATTGACGGCGTTGAGTGCGATCATGAGGCCGGCGGTGTCGAGCCGCGCGTTGGAGAGGAGATCGCCGGTGCCGAAAACGACGAGTTTGCCGCCGCGCACGCTGAACGGGAGGTTGTCGCGCACGGCGAGCCGTTCCGAGGCGACGATGAGGCCGAGCCGATCCGGCGGGTCCATGCCGGGGAGGGGGCGCGTGTCGATGCCGGGATCGTAGCGCGGGATCACGCCGGAGCGGAAGCTACGCTCGCCCCACGCGGTGGGCGAGGTGGCGGCGAGCGTCACGGTCTTGAGACCGTTGCCCAAGGTGCGGCCGGGATCGGGCATGACGGTGCGGGTCATGCCGAGGCGGAGTTTTTGGCCCGAGTCGATCAGCGTTTTCGTAATCGGGTGGTTGGCGTAGGCCCAGATGAGGAGTTCGCCGGTGTCGGTGACATTCGCCGGTCCGGTATCGACGATGACGTCGTTGTGCACGAGCACGCCCCAGTCGAGCAACAGGTCGTCGAGACCGAGTGCGGTCGTGCTCAGGCCGACACCGAGCATGAGAATCATCCGGCCGGCGTTGGCGCTGAGATACTGGCGCAAGAGCTCCTGCTCGGAGCGTCGGTAAACGCTTTCCGGGGCGACAGCAATGAGCAGCGAGGCGTCAGTGGGAATCTTGCGCGCGACGGAGAGTTCGAGTTCCTCGATTTCAAAATTCCGCAGCTTGAGCTGATCGCGGAGGGCGGAGAGACCGCGCGTGGCCTCGGCGTCGCTGGGTTTGAGCTCGGAGTGGCCGGTCAGAAAATAGATCCGCTGGCGGGTGGCGGAGGCGACATCGAGCACGGCCGCGGTGAGCGCCTGTTCGCCGTGGAAGGTGTCGCGCTTTTTGTTTTTCAGCGAGTAGAGCTCGTCCACGGTCACGACGCGGCGGCGGTCGCCGGAGATCAGCACGATGATGCCGGCCTGATCGATGCCGAGCTCCTCGGCGCGCTTGCGGTTCTGGTAAACGTCGAGGGTCTCTTTCGTGATCCGACCGGCAGGGCGATCCTCCGTGGTGTAGACGTATTCGTCGATCAGGCCCTTAACCTCGGGATTTTCGACATCGGCCGACATCGTCATGATGATGTGGACGGGCCGCTGGAGATTTTTGACGTAGGAGAGCGACTCGGGGGAGAGGGAGAATTTCCGCTGCGCGGTGAGGTCGAAGCGCGACGGGTGGTTTTTGGCGACGTAGTTGAGGCCGCCGAAAAACGTGAGGACCAGCACGGCCTGCAGCACGAGGTTGAGCGTGCGGATCCAGCGGACGGCGCGGAAGGTTTCGAAGAAGGCCATGCGCGGATCAGCTGTGCAGCAGTTTCGTTTCGACGCTCAGAATGCTGAAGATGAGCGCGAGCACGGTGCCGCTGGCGTAGAAGAGCACGTGCCGGGTGTCGATGACGCCGCGGGTGAAATCGTCGCGGTGCGCGAAGACGTGCGCGTAATCGATCACGGATTTCGCCGGCTGGAACTGGCCCTGCCCGAGCCACGGCGAATCGGCGAGCGCATTGCCGCCGATGATGAGCGTGCCGAGCATCACGAGGCTGATGATCGCGGCGACGGATTGATTCCGCGTGAGCGAGCTGGCGAACACGCCGATGGCGACGAAGAACAAACCGGAAATCGCGATGAAGAGAAAACCACCGAAGAGCGGGCCGGAGTCGAGGAAGCGCGCGTCGCCGGAGAATTTTTTCAGGATGTAGAAGAACCCGCCGGTCGAGGCCCAGAGCGCGGCGTAGAGCAGGTAGGCGGCGCCGAATTTCGCGAGCACGACCTCGGTGGTGGTCACCGGCGTCGTGAGCAGTGTCTCGATCGTGCCGAGGCGGCGCTCTTCGGCGAGACACTTCATCGTGAGCAGCGGGACCATCACGCACGCGGGCAGCCAGAAGAGCTGGAAGAAGACGTTCGCCGGCGACGTCTCCTGCGGGACGCCACTATACATTTCGAGAATCTTGGTGAAGACCAGGCCCATGAACGCGAGAAAGAGCGTCGCCGCGACATAGGTCGCCGGACTCACCAGCAACATCCGGATCTCGTGGCTGAGGAGGGTCGGAAAATGTTTCATGGCACGGCAACGAAAGAAGCGGGGGGCGGGGAAAAAGAAAAGCGCACGGGGAAATCGTTCACGAGCCGGCTCCCGCTCCCTTTGCCTTGATCCCGTCTCCCGACCGCGCCGTGGGTGCGGCGACGGCATCCCAACTCCGGCGGGTGGCGGCGAGGAAGACGTCTTCGAGTGTCGGCTGCTTGCGGGTGAGCGCGCGCACGCGCAGGCCGGCGGCGACGATGTTCGTGAATAATTTTTCGCCGAGTTCGTCGTTGCAACCGGTGGTGAGCGTCACGCGCCGGAAGCCACTCGCATCCGGCTCCGCCTGCTCCGTGACCCGCAGGTCGGAATCAACACCGAGGATGGAGTGCTCAAGCATCTCGACCGCACCGGCCACCTCGAGTTTGTAGGTGGAGTGCCCCAAAATCTCCCGCCGCAAATCCGCCGGCGTGCCCTGCGCCACGACGCGCCCCTGGTTGATAATCAGCACGCGGTCGCAGGTCATCTCGATCTCGGGGAGAATGTGCGACGAGATGATCACAGTCATCCGGCCGCGCAGGCTGGCGATCAAATCGCGGACGATGAGGATTTGGTGTGGGTCGAGGCCGATGGTCGGCTCGTCCATGATGATCACGGGCGGCTCGGCAAGGATGGCCTCGGCGATGCCGACGCGCTGGCGAAACCCCTTCGAGAGCTGGCCGATGATTTTGTGGCGGACGCGTTTTAGGTCGCAGAGTTCGAGCACCTCGTCGATGCGCGGCCCGAGTTTGCGGCGTGGAACCTCTTTCAGGCGGCCGCGGAAATACATGTATTCCGAGACGCGCATGTCCTCCGGCAGCGGATTGTTTTCCGGCATGTAGCCGATGCGGCGCTTGATCTCGTCGGGTTGGCTGGCGACGGGCACGCCGCAGATTTTCACGCTGCCCGAGGTGGCGGGCAGGTAGCCGGTGAGGATGCGCATGGTGGTGGACTTGCCCGCGCCGTTGGGTCCGAGGAAACCGACGATTTCGCCCTGCGCCACGGAGAAACTGATGTCGTTGACCGCGGTCACGCCGCCATAGGCTTTCACCAGATGGGAGACTTCGATGGCGGGCGGGGTTTCGGTCATGCGATCGGAAAGGAGGGGGGCTTATTGCCGAACTCTCAACGTTCAACTTGCCGCCTTCTCAAGCGTGACCTCGCCGGCGCGGAAGCGCCGGGCCTTCCCTTGATCGTCGCGCAACAACAGCGCGCCCTCGTCATCGAGACCCGTGACGATCCCGTGATGCCGCCGCCCGCCCTCGAGCAACGTGATCGAGCGGCCGCGCAGCACATCGTAGCGATGCCAGAGATCGGCAAAGGTCTCGAGGTGCGCGCCGTCGATGAATTTTTCGTAGGCGAGCAGCACGCGGCCGACGAGCGCCGCCGCGAGCCGGTTGAGATCGAGCGGCGCGCCGGTGACAGCGGCGAGCGCCACCGCGCGTCGCGCGAGATCGGCGGGCCAGCCGGCGGCGGGGCTGTTGACGTTGAGGCCGAGCCCGAAAACCAAATCGCGGATCTGATCGGCATCGACGCGCGCCTCGGTCAGCATGCCACCGGCCTTGCGGCCGTCGAAGAGGATGTCGTTGGGCCATTTGATGCCCGGAGTGACGCCGGCGAATTTCGCGAGCAGCTCGCAGACGTTGAGCCCCATCCAGAGCGTGAAGGTCGGCATCCGCTCCGGGGCCACGCGCGGGCGGAAAGCGAAGCTCGCGTAGAGATTGGCGGTGGAGTCGCTGTGCCACGCGCGACCGAAGCGCCCGCGACCGTGCGTCTGGCGGCGCGCGAGCACGGCGAAAGGAGTCGGGCGGCCCGCGGAGAGCTGGCGCGCGGCCTCGTCGTTGGTGCTGTCGACCTCGTCGAGGACGAGCAGGGAAAAATTCCGTGGCCGCACCTTGAGCAGCGTCTCGATCAATGGCGGGTAGAGCGTGGGCGGGCGGGCGGCGATGCGGTAACCGCGCGCGCGCTGGGCCTCGAAGGTGAAACCCGCGGCGCGCAATTTTTCCATGTGCTGCCAGACCGCGACACGGCTCACGCCGAGCTTGGTCGCGAGCGCCGTGCCCGAAACCCAGTGGGGATCGCGGGCGAGGAGTTCGCGGAGGATGGTGTGTTCGGCGGTGGGCATCGGAACGCGCCCGGGAGCGCGGCGGAGAGTTGGGTTGAAATCAGAGACGCGGGGAGCACGCTGGCGCAAATGTCATTTGCAGAATTCCAACAGTCGGTCGCGCGCGATGCGCAACCCGCAGCGGCGTGGAGCGGCGCGGTGCAGGCGTTGTGGCATGATGCGCGCGGCGATTGGGAAAAGTCGCACGAATTTGCGCAGGACGATCCCAGCCGCGAGGGCTCGTGGGTCCATGCCTACCTCCATCGGAAGGAGGGCGATCCCGGCAACGCGGGCTACTGGTATGCGCGCGCGGGCCGGCCGATGCCGGCGACGGGCGCGACGCTCGAAAGCGAGTGGGCCGCGATCGCGCGCGAGTTGATCGGAAAATAAAGCCCTGCTTTCCTGACTGGACCAGCGGCCACTCAACGCGAGCCGCTCGCACTTTTGCTCCAGCCAAAATCGCTCGAGCGCAGGTAGGTTTGCTGCGTTTCCTTGAGGATGTAACTGCCCGCCGCGGGATCGACTCTCGCGGCGTCGACGCCGGCATCGCGGAGATCGGCGATGTTTTTCAGGCGTTCGTCCTCGGCATACATCGTCATGGCGCGGGCCTCGGTCGACGTGCCAAACAGCGGAATCGTGTAGCGGTTGAGCGCGCGGTCAGCGTCGGTGATGTAGCGGCGCATGGCGATATCGGTGAGACCCTTCGCGGTGTGAATCGCGCGCTCGGAGAAAATCACGGGTTTCGGTTCGCGCACCATGAATTTCGGGAGGCGGACGATGCCGTTCTTCGGTTTGTCGATGTCGCGCAGGTCGGGCAGCTCCTCCTCGGGTTTCGGTTCCGGGTTGGGGGGCGGTGGCGGGGGCGGCGTGTATTTCGGCGTGGCGGCGCCAAGGGCGGCGGCGACTTCCGGGGAGATGACGCGCGTGCGCTTGGGTGCCGGGGGTGGGGTCGTTTGCTCCGCAGGAGCGCCGGCGAGGACGGGCGGTTTCGCGGCGGGCACGGTGGGTTGCGCGCGGGCATCGGTGCAAATCCAGCCAGCGGCGAACGTGGCGGCGAGGAGCGAGCGGGAGAAAGTTCGAGCCATGACGGAACTACTGAACCGTGGGGCGGAGCGGGGTTCCGCGTAAGGCTGCGAATCTATTTTCCGCACAGTGGACAGAAACCACCGTCACTCTCAGGCCCGCCGACGGCGCAGCGCGGTCAGGGCCATCACGATGCCTCCGACGGAGAGCAGCGCGTAGGTCGAGGGCTCGGGCACGACGAGCGGCGGGCCGGCGGCGAAGAGCGAGTTGACTTCGCTTTGGGTGAGCGCGCCGTTGTAGAAGCGCATGTAGTTCACCGTGCCGCCGGAGGCCTCAGTCTGGCTGGTCACGAGGTCGTCGATGAAAAAGCGGAACGCGCCGTTGGTGCCGTTGGCCGCGGCAGCTGACGTCGTGTCGGTAAACGAAAAACTCAACTGGCCGTTGACGTAGCCGCTGACGACGCCGGTCGAGCTGCTACGGGTGATCACGACGTGGACGTTTGTTCCGGCCGTGATGATTTGCGGACCCGGGGCCGAGCTGGGGAAAAAATTCAGCACGCCATTGCGGTCGTAGACGCCAAGATTCGAGGTGAGACTGGCGAAATCCACGAGCTTCCGGTCGCCGGAGACAGTATCCAACTTGAAGGAGAATTCCAGGGAGTAGTTGACCGCGCTGAGCGTGGGGCTGGAAAACGTGAAGCCCTGATTCGCCGCGAACACATAGCCGAGCGCGGTGATTTGACCGCCAAGCGAGACGAGCGGGGTGTTGCCCACACTGTCGAGGAGCGAGCCGCGCAGGGCAAATTCATGGACCAACACCGCGGCGCGCGCGGGGACAAACGCGAGGGTCGTCGCACAGGCGATCGGGAGGAGCCAGCGGGGAGCGTTCACGGGGGCTGAGAGTGCAGGGGAATGGGCGTTTGGCAACCTTCCATTCGCCGGAAGCGCGAGCCGTTTTTGGTGCCGCGATTAGGTCGTTGGCTTGGCCAGCCGGTCGCGCTCCGAGAGCAATTGCGCCGCAATACTGAGGGCAATCTCGTGGGGGTGGTTGGTGCCGAAATCGAGGCCGGCGGGGCAGTGGAATTTCGCGACGCGCTCCGGCGCGAGGCCGGTGGCGAGTAGTTCGCGGCGGAGCACCGCGGCCTTGGCGTCGCTGCCGATGACGGCGATGAAGGGGAACTCCCTCTCTGCCAGCGCTCGTTGGAGAATCGGCCGGTCGGTGGCGTGGCCCTTCGTCATGCAGAGCATGAAGGTGTGCGCGGCCAATGTGGACACGAGGTCGGAAGGATTTTCCTGGTGCACAACGCGGAGGTTCGCCGCGTGCGGAAGTTGCTCCAGCCATTCCGGTCGCGAATCACACACCGTGATGGAGCACGGCAGCGGCAACAGAACGGGCACGAGCGCCTGCACGATGTGGCCGGCGCCAAAAATCGCGATGGGCCATACCGCGTCGCGCGCCGGGTGCGGCTCGAAATAAAACTTCACCGAGCCGCCGCACGTCATGCCGACATCGGCCTTGAGGCTCCAGTTGACGAAGCGGGGCTTCGTCGCGTCGGGTCCGGTCGCCGTGAGGTGCTCTTGCGCAAACGTGATCGCCTGCGCCTCGACCCGTCCGCCGCCCACCGTGCCCGAGTGCCTGCCCGCCGTGGTGACGATCATTTTGGCACCGGCGTCCTGCGGCGTGCTGCCGAGCGCCTCGACGAGCACGACCAACACGAACGCCGTGCCTGCGTGCTCCAGCGTGACGATCGTTTCGTAGTGGTCGCTCATGCTTTTTTGTGGGTGCGCTCCTGCCAGCGCTCCCGGCCGGCGAAAAACGCGAGCGATTCCGCGGGCGGCACGGCCTCGTCGCGCGCGAGATCGAAGTGGGCGGCGAAGAGTTTCGCCGGTTCGTCGGGCGCGAGGCCGAAGGGCGGGCCGTCGTCCTTGTCGCCGAAGAGATAAAATCCAGCGAGCACGCCTCCGGGTCGCAGCAATTCCGCTGTGCGCGCGACCATCCGCGGCCAGAGCGCCGGCGGCAGCGCGCACAAAAATGTCCGCTCATAGATCAGATCGAATGGGGCGGCGGAAAATTTCTCCGTGAAAAAATCCCCCTCGACGATGCGGAGGCTGGCCAACGCGCCAAATTCGCGGCGCACCCGCGCGACCGCCACCGCGCTGAGATCGATGGCGGTGACAGCGCAGCCGGCGGCGGCGAAGGCGGCGATTTCGTAACCCGAGCCGCAGCCGGGAATCAGCACGCGCATGCCGTGGCGCAGGGTGGCGGCGTTCGTCGTGACAAACCTGCCGAGCGCCGCGGGCACGCCGCCGAAATCCCACGGCGTGCGCCCGGCGGCGTAGCGGGTGTTCCAGAATTTAGGGTCGGTGGACGACTCGGGCATGGCGGTGCGAGACAACGCACGCGTCAGTCGAGGTCAAGGAGCGTGGCCGCCCCGGCGCTCGACAATTGCGCCCGCGCGGCCCTAGTTGGTCGCGCATGTTTACCCCGAAAATTTGCGCAGTGGGCGCCAGCGTTGCGATGGGTTTGGCCGGCGTCGTGGCGCGCGGCGTGGAGAATTTCGATGTCGTGATCTACGGCGGCACGTCTGCCGCCGTGACCGCGGCGGTGCAGGCGAAGACGATGGGCAAGTCCGTCGTGATTCTTTCCCCGGACCGGCATCTCGGCGGTCTCTCCAGCGGTGGGCTCGGCTACACCGACACCGGCGACAAGTCGGTCATCGGCGGGCTCGCGCGGGAATTTTATCACCGGGTGTGGCGGCACTACGACGCCGACGCGGCGTGGCGCTGGCAGAAAAAATCCGAGTATGGCAACAAGGGCCAGCGCACGCCCGCGATCGACGGCGCGCAGCGCACGATGTGGATTTTCGAGCCGCATGTGGCCGAGCAGGTTTTCGAGGACCTCGTGCGCGAACATAAAATCTCCGTCATCCGCGACGAGTGGCTCGACCGCGCGAAAGGCGTGAAGAAATCCGGCGCGCGCATCAGCTCGATCACGATGCTGAGCGGGAAAGCCTACGCGGGAAAAATGTTCATCGACGCCACCTACGAGGGCGATCTGCTGGCGGCGGCCGGCGTGAGCTATCACGTCGGCCGCGAGGCCAACCGCGTTTATGGCGAAGAGCACAACGGCGTGCAGACCGGCGTGCTGCACCACCGCCACCACTTTGGCTACCTGCCGCAGAAGATCAGCCCCTACGTCGCGTCCGGTGATCCGCAGAGCGGCGTGTTGCCGCGCGTGAGCGCCGCGCATCCCGGAAATTTTGGCGAGGGTGACACCAAGGTGCAGGCTTACTGTTACCGGATGTGCCTCACGGATCAACCGGCGAACCGCATCCCGTTCGCCAAACCTGCCGGCTACGATCCGAAACAGTATGAACTGCTCGCACGCGTTTACGGCGCGGGTTGGACGGAAACGTTTGGAAAATTCGATCCGATCCCAAATCACAAGACGGACACGAACAACCACGGGCCCTTCTCCACCGACAACATCGGGCTGAGTTACGACTATCCCGAGGGCAGCTACGAGCGGCGGCGCGAGATATTGCGCGAGCACGAGCAATATCAAAAAGGTTGGCTCTACTTCATCACCACCGATCCGCGCGTGCCGTCGGACGTGCGCGTGGCGATGAGCAAGTGGGGCCTGCCGAAAGATGAGTTCAGGGACAACGGCGGCTGGCCGCACCAGATCTACGTGCGCGAGGCGCGGCGGATGATCGGAGCGTATGTGATGACGGAAAATGAACTCCGCAAAAAGAGGCCGACGCCCGACTCCGTCGGCATGGGCAGCTACACGATCGATTCGCACAACGTGCAGCGCTACATCACGCCCGAAGGCTACGTCCAGAACGAGGGTGACATCGGCGTCCCGACGGCCGGCCCCTACGAGATCGCCTATGGCGCGCTCGTG
>JANXSC010000659.1 GCA_025352845.1 Opitutaceae bacterium | reverse complement strand
GCCCGTGCCCGCCGTCGTCGGCAGCGAGACGCGCGGCCGCCTCGGCGGCGGCTGGATCTGCCGCACTGATCTTGAGGGACGCGCGTGGGAACTCGTCGCGTGCGGCCTGCGCAACGCCTACGCGCTCGCCGTCGATGCGCGCGGCGAGCTGTTCACCTTCGACTCCGACACCGAGTTCGAAATCAACCTGCCGTGGTATCGGCCCACGCGCGTGCTCCATGCGGTGAGCGGCGCAGATTTCGGTTGGCGGCGCGGCGCGTTCAAGGTCCCCGAGACCGCACCCGACGGCTGGCCCGCCGTGCTCCCACTCGGGCTCGGCTCGCCCACCGCCGTGCTGTTTCCGCGCACGGCGCGCCTGCCGGAAAAATATCGACGCGCCCTCTGGGTCGCCGACTGGAGCTACGGCCGGATCATCGCGCTCCACCTGCGGCCCGACGGCGCCACCTTCGCCGCCACGCCCGAGGAAATCCTCACGAGCGTCCCGCTCCCCATCACCGCGATCTGCGTCAATCCCGCGGATGGCGCGCTCTACTTCGCCACCGGCGGCCGCCGCACGCAGTCCGCGATCTACCGGCTGTCGTGGAAGGGAGCCATCGGTGAACGCGAAGAATTGGTCGCTCCGCCACCCGCCGCCGCCGCGCGCAGCGCATTGGAAAATTTCCACGGCCGCACCGATCCCGCCGCCCTCGACGCTGCGTGGCCTGCGCTCGCCCACGCCGATCCCATCGTGCGGCGCGCTGCCCGCACCACGCTCGAGAGCCAGCCCGTCGCCGCGTGGCGCGACCGCGCGCTCCGCGAAACCGAAACGCGCTCCGCGCTCGCCGCGTTGCTTGCGCTCGCGCGCGTCGATGCGCGCGAATCGAAATCGGCACTCCTCGTCGCGCTCGAAAAAATATTCTCCTCGCGCCTCACCCCCGCACTGCGCGACGAAGCGCTGCGAGTGTTCACGCTGGCCGTCACGCGCGGCGGAGAAATCAGCGCAGCCTCTCGCACGGCGTGGGCCTCGCGCCTCGCGCCGCTGTTTCCCACGGGCGATCCCGCGCGCGACGCCACGCTCCTCGAAACTCTCGTCTGGCTGCGCGCGCCGCACGCGCTCGAACGCGGCTTCACCGCGCTCGCCGCCGCCGTCACGCACGAAGCGCAGCTCGATCTCGCGCGGTCGCTGCGGGCGCGAATCGCGGATTTCACGCCGCCGCAGCGCCACGACTACCTCGCGTGGCTCCACCGCACCGGCGCATGGCGCGGCGGATCGAGTTTTACGCTTTTCCTGAAAGAGCTGCGCAAGGAAGCCGTCGCCACCGCACCGGAGGCCGAACGTGCCGCGCTCGAAAAATCCCTCGCCGCCTCCCTCGCGCAGTCCACGTCACCCGTGGCCGCGTTGCCCGCTGATCGCGGCTTCGTCCGCACGTGGACCGTCGCCGAACTCACCGCGCTCGCCGCAAAATCCCCCGCCCCGCGCGATCCCGCGCGCGGCCGGCGCGCCTTCGGCATGGCGGGTTGCTTCGCGTGTCACACCTGCGCCGGTGAAGGCGGTGCTCTCGGCCCCGATCTCACCGCCGCCGGCGCACGCCTCGCGCCGCGCGATCTCCTCGAAGCCATCATCGATCCCAGCCGCGAGATCAGCGATCAATACGGCACGTCGCTCGTCACGCTGCGCGATGGCCGCACGCTCTCCGGCCGCATCATCAACTACACCGAGCAGGGCATCAGCCTCGCGGAAAATCTCTTCGACCCCGCGCAAGCCGTGCGCCTCGCGGAGAAAGACATCCTCACCATCGTGCCCTCGAAAATCTCGCTCATGCCGCCAGGCCTGCTCAACGTGCTTGAGGCGGGAGAAATTCTCGACCTACTCGCTTATCTTCAGTCAGGCGCGCCTCCGCGCTGACTTCTGTCGCCACCCCAAAACCCCTTGTCCCATGCGCCTCTTCCCCGCCACTGCGTTCCGTCTCCTCCTTCTCCTTTCGCCCTTCGCCCTTCTTGCCCTGAGCCTGTCGAATGGGCTTCCCGCGGCCGAGCCGCGCGCCCGCCCCAACGTCGTCTTCATCGCCATCGACGATCAGAACGACTGGGTCGGCGCCTTCGGCGGCCATCCGCTCGCAAAGACACCGCACATCGACGCGCTCGCCGCGCGCGGCACCGCGCTGCTCAACGCGCATTGCCAGGCCCCGCTTTGCAATCCCTCGCGCACGAGCCTCATGCTCAGCCTCCGCCCGACCACCACCGGCATCTACGGCCTCTCCCCGTGGTTTCGCACGCTGCCCGAGTGGAAGGATCGCGTTTCGTTGCCCAATCATTTCAAGGCCCACGGCTATCGCACGCTCTCCACCGGAAAAATTTATCACGGCGGCGCGGGCGGTCCCGGCGCGGGCGCGGCCGGAAAAAATAAAGGCAAAGCCAAAGCCGCCTCCGATTCCGCCGCCCCCGCAGGTCCCGCACCCGCGCCCGAGTTCGACGTCATCGGCTCCGCCGGCGGCGTCGGCGTGCGGCCCGAGAAAAAACTCATCGGCGATTCCCCGATGGGCAACAACCCGCTCATGGACTGGGGCGTCTTCCCGCACCAAGACGAGGACAAGGGCGACTACCAGGTCGCCAGCTGGGCCGTCGATCAGATCAAGGCCGCGCCGAAGGATCAGCCGTTCTTCCTCGCCGCCGGATTTTTTCTCCCGCACGTGCCGATCTACGTCACGCAAAAGTGGGCCGACCTCTACCCCGACGACGACTCGATCCTCCCCGTCATCCAGCGCGACGATCGCGCCGACACCCCGCGTTTCTCGTGGTATCTCCATTGGGAATTGCCCGAGCCGCGCCTGAAATGGGTCGAGGAAAACAAGCAATGGCGCAACCTCGTGCGCAGTTATCTCGCCGCGACGAGCTTCGTCGATGCGCAGGTCGGCCGCATCACGCGTGCGCTCGAGGAGGCCGGCCTTGCCGAAAACACCATCGTCGTCCTCTGGGGCGATCACGGCTGGCACCTCGGCGAAAAGGGGATCACCGGCAAAAACACGCTGTGGGACAACGGCACGCGCGTGCCCCTCGTCTTCGCCGGCCCCGGCGTCGCGCGCGGCGGCCGCAGCACGCAGCCCGCCGAACTCCTCGATATTTATCCCACGCTTGTCGAACTCTGCGGCCTCACGCCCCGCACTGATCTCGAGGGCCTGAGCCTCGTGCCGCAGTTGAAAAGCGCCGCGACCCCGCGCGCGCGCCCCGCGATCACGACCCACAATCAGGGCAACCACGGCGTCCGCAGCGAACGCTGGCGCTACATCCGCTACGCCGACGGCACCGAGGAACTCTACGACCACGCCACCGATCCGCGCGAGTGGACCAACGTCGCGCTCCGCCCCGAGCACGCCGCCATCCTCGCGCAACACCGCCGCTGGCTCCCCACCATTGATCGCCCGCCCGCGCCCAACAGCGCCAGCCGCGTCCTCACCTACGACCCCGCCACCGACGAGGCGATCTGGGAGGGCAAGACCGTCCGCCGCTCCGATCCGATTCCGCAGTAAGTTTCAGAGAGCGTCGAGAAAGTCCCCTGCTTGTCATTCTGAGCGCAGCGAAGAATCCAGCATGACACGCGCACCTCCGAAAACGCCGCGTAAATCCAAATGAATTCTTCGCTGCGCACAAAATGACAGACCTTTTTAAACACCCTTTCAGATATGCGCCCGCCGCGCCGTCGCCGCGCCGGTCCGTTGGCTCTCCACCGCCGCGACCGACTGCGCCTCGCCCGCCGCTCACCGCTCCAACCACACCGGCTGCACAAACGCCCCGTTCACCGCCGAGTCCCACGCGGCAAAGCGCACCCATTTTTTCCCAGTTGCATCGAACGGAATCGAAAAATGCTGCGCACTCATCGGCGCCGCGTCGCTGACGCGGATGACCTGCCGCCCGGTCTTTGTGCCGTCGCCCCACACGACTTCGACGAACTCCGGCGGAAACGTCCAATCCACGTCCGCCTCGATCGTGCGCCGGTTGCCCGCGCCCATCACGGCGTAGTTGCGGATCAAGATTTCTCCGGTCGTGACGAAAAAATTTCCGTGGCTCAGCGCGGTGAGGATCGGCGTCCAGTCCTCGTTCGGCCCCGGCACGCGATCGAGTTTCACGTAGTTCACCGTAAAGCCGGGATAGAGGTCGTCGTGCGGCCACTTTTGGTAGGTGTCCACATCGCCGATGAGCACCTTCGGGCGCAGGCCGGAGCCGGCGTTGCGGTTGTTCATCTCGTCGATCGAGCCGAAGGCGCGCGTCTCAGCGAGGCGCGACTCCGAGAGGTCCATGCCCATGCCGGGCTTGAACGCCACGCCGAGGTAGCGGTCGCTCTTCGCGAAGGGCTGGTCCCAATACGCCTCGGGATAGCCGGCCGAGCTCTTCGTGCGCGGGTGCGCCGTATACCAAAAGGAATTTTCCGCCTCAAGAATCTGCTGCATGTCCGCCGCGCTGCCGGCGTGATAAACCCTGCCAAACGTCGGGTCCTGCTCGGTCAGCGGCTGGCCTTCGGCGCGCTTTTTCGACCAATGGAACGCGCGCGGCACGACGATGTTCACGTGCCCGCCGAAATACGGGTTCGGCTCCTCCCATGGCGCGACGAGAAAATCCACGTCGGAAGCCCGCCGCGTCGCCTCGAAATAATCCCGCTGGTCCGCGAAGCGGAGCGCGCCGGTGTCGTTGAGTTTCAATTTGTCCGCGTGAAATTCACTCAGGCCGACGATGTTCACGCCGAGCGCCTTCATCGCCGCGAGGTCGGGCATCTGCGTGTCGAGCGAGCCGCCCTCGCGCAGGCGGTCGATCATCTGGAGGTGGAAGTGGTTCACGAGCGTCTTGTAGCCGGGCACCGGCGCGAAGGTGTCGCCGCGCGTGAACGCCAGCACCGCCGCGCGCGTCGCCGCCGCATCGCCGGTGCCGAGAAAAAAATACGCGGCCATCCGCTGGAGCGTGCCGGGCGGCGCGTTGTAGAGCGCGAAGTTTTGCAGGTAGCGCAGGTCGTCCTCGTGGTCGGCCTGTTTCACACCGATGCCGTAGGTTGTGTCGGTGTCCTTGCGAAACCACACGTAGCCGAGGTTCGTGTCCACCTCGCGCGCCGGGAAGAAAACGGTCGGCGGCGGAAACACCGCGAGCGAACCGCCGCGGCCCTCGGCGACGAGCACACGGTTTTTCGCACGCGTCGTCACGGGTCCGTCGTGCCGTGCGCCGCCGAACTGGTAGTGCTGCGCGTTGCCGCCCGTGTCGATCCAGCGGACGCGCGGGAGCCACGCCGTCGAGAGGCCCTTGAGGCCCGCGTCGTATTTGTAGGCGACGAAATTCTGCGCCGTCTTCGCAATCGCCTCAAGCCGCAGGAGGCCGGTGTCGCGATAGTGCGTGAAGCGGATGCCGCCGGAAAAAATTCCGAGGGTGAGGCCGGGGAAATTCACCTCGAGCCGCGCGCCGTCGGTCTTCACGTCGCACGCGGTCGCGTTGAACTGCGCCGCGCCGCGCGAAATTTCCTCGGGCTTGCGCGGGATGTCCACGTTGCGCCGCGTCTCGCCGGGCAGCACGAAGGGCGCATCCCAAAACGCGACCCAACCCTGCCGCTCGATCACTTCGCGCGACTCGGTATCGACCCCGAGCGCCTTGAGCGGCGCGAGTCCCGCGAAATCGATCCGGCGGCGGCCGGTCTGCACCGTGAAATCGGGCAGCAGGTTTTCGCCGAGCACCGCCCACTCGCCGCCCGCCGGCCGCACCGCCAGCTCGCGCACGACCGGTTGCCCGCGCTCGATCGCGTAGCGGGCGCGGAGTTCGGTGTTGGTGCTTCCGGTCCACGCAACCGTCAGCACGTCACCCGCAACACTCGCGGTGAGACCGGCACTCGCGCGGTAGTTCGCCAGATCGCAGGCAAGTGGATCAGCGCGGAGTTGGGGCGCGGTCAGCGCGCCGAAGAGAACGGCGAGACAATAGTAGGCAGACCGAAACAGCGCGAGCGGGGTGTTCATTAATTTGAGGGAGAAAAGGGAAAATGGACTATCGCGGCACCGCGCACGCATGCGCGCCAGCCGCCTGCACCCCCCCAGCCACCGAGGGCAAAAAAAATCGTCGTCCGAAATCCCCGCTGGTTCGTCATGGCGAAAAGCACCGTGATCCAATCCACCGCCGCTTCAAGCTCCGCCCTCGCAGCAGAGATTTTCCACCCCACCTCGGATTGATTGCGGAATCGGCCGCTTACCGTCACAACCCAAATCCGTTTCCCATGAATTTTCCCCTCAGATCCCTCGCCCTTCTGACTGCCTTGGCCGCACTCACACCTTTCGCCGCGGCCGCCACCGGACTCGACTGGCCGCAATGGCGCGGACCCGACCGCACCGATGTCTCGAAGGAGACCGGCCTGCTCAAGGCGTGGCCCGAGGGCGGCCCGAAGCGCGTGTGGCTCTTCGAAAACGCCGGCCACGGCTACTCCGGCCCCGCGATCGTGGGCGGAAAATTTTTCACGATCGGCACCCGGGACGGCAACGAGATCCTGCTCGTGCTCGACGCCGCCACCGGCAAGGAACTCTGGACCGCCAAGCTCGGCGGCATCCTCGAAAACGGCTGGGGCGACGGCGCGCGCGGCACGCCGTGCGTGGACGGCGATCGCGTTTACGCTCTGACCGGACCGGGCAATCTCGTGTGCGTCAGCGCGGCCGACGGAAAAATTCTCTGGCAGGTCACGATGAAGAGCCTCGGCGGCAAAATTCCTAGCTGGGGCTACACCGAGTCCGTCCTAGTCGATGGGCCGCGTGTCCTCTGCACACCCGGTGGCGCGAAAGGCGCCGTCGCCGCGCTCGACAAGCTCACGGGCAAGGTGCTCTGGCAGTCGAAGGGTTTCACCGATCCCGCGCATTACTCTTCGGTCGTGCCCGCGCAAATCAACGGTGTCGCGCAATACGTCCAGCGCTCCGCCACCAGCGTGGTCGGGCTCGGGGTCAGCGATGGAAAATTACTCTGGGAAACGTCGTTCGCGGGACGCACCGCCGTGATTCCGACGCCCATCGTGCGGGAAAACGAAATCTACGTCACCGCCGGCTACGGCGCCGGCTCGAAGCTGGTTCGCATCGGCGCGGGCAATGCCGTCACCGAGGTTTACGAAAACAAGGTGATGAAAAACCACCACGGCGGCGTCGTGCTCATCGGCGACTACGTCTACGGCCACGCCGACACCGGCTGGGTCTGCCAGGATTTCAAGACCGGCGAGCAGGTTTGGATCTACAAGGATTTCAAAAAGGGCGCGATCAGCGCCGCCGATGGGATGCTCTATTGCCTCGAAGAAAACACCGGCACCGTCGTCCTCGTCGAGGCCTCGCCGAAAGGCTGGAAGGAAAGCGGCCGCTTCAAGCTCACGCCCCAGACCAAGATTCGCAGCAACAGCGGAAAAATCTGGACGCACCCCGTCATCAGCCACGGCAAACTCTACCTGCGCGATCAGGACTTGATCTACTGCTTCGACATCAAGGCGTCGTAACCACCGGCGCGCGCAAATCGGCGCAGAGAATCTCCCGATCGTTGCGCACGTAAACCGATCGGTTCGCAAACGCCGGGTGCGACCAGTGCACCGCGCGCCCGCCGGCCGTGTTCGTCGGATCGAGCAGGTGGGCGCGGCTGATTTCCTCGTAACCCGACGGCGAGAGTTTCGCGATGATGAGGTCGCCCGTTTCGTTGTAGATGAAGAAGCGGTCCTCGTGCTTTACGAGAAATGCCGTCATCCAGCGCGCGGGTTTTCCGTCGGCCGAGGTCGGTGCGAGCGTCTCCCACTGGCGCTCGCCGTCGGCGAGTTTCAGGCAACGTAGCTGGCCGAAGCCGCACACGCCGTAAATGTAGCCGTCCTCGATAAACGGCGTGCTCATCAGGCTATGCAGCCCCTCGGGCTTCACTTCGCTGCGGCCCTTGATCGCCCACGCCACGGTTTCCTTCGGCTCGTTCGCATCGAGCCGCAGCAGCATCGAACCGTCGAAGAACGACGAGATAAACAGCGCGTCGCCGTGCAGCCGCGGCGTGCCGATGGCATGGGCCATTTTGGTTTTG
This sequence comes from Opitutaceae bacterium, assembly GCA_025352845.1. GTDB lineage: Bacteria > Verrucomicrobiota > Verrucomicrobiia > Opitutales > Opitutaceae > ER46. Next base: position 8,595 of record JANXSC010000659.1, on the reverse strand, counting down.
AACGGCTCGGTCCAAAACACCGCGCCCGTCTCCGGGTCGAGGCCGTTGATCGCCTCGCTCTCCCACACGATGAGCTGCCGCCGCCCGCCCGCCTCGATGATCGTCGGCGAGCCGTAGGCGGGCTCGCGGACGTTCAGCGCCCGCCAGATCTCCGCGCCCGTCTCGCGGTGAAACGCCACGACGGTGTGACCCTCGCCCCCGACCATGCAGATCACGCGGTCGCCATCCACGAGCGGCGGCGAGGCGAAGCCCCACGTCTGCGTCACCACGCCGTAATCTTTCTTAAACTCGCGCGCCCACACCACGCGGCCGGTCGCGACATCGAGGCAATGCAGGTTGCCCTCCGCACCAATCGTGTAAACGCGATTGCCCGCCACCGTGGGGCTGGCCCGCGGCCCCGACGGATAACTGATCTCATACGCGCACTCATACTCGTGCACCCACAACACGTGGCCGTCGCGCTCATCGAGGCACAGCACGCGCTCCCGCCCACTCTCGGCCGTGCGCTTCAACGCGCCGCCGGGATTCCCGCGCGTCTGCGAGTCCGGCCGATCCAAAATAAACACGCGCCCATCCGCCACCGCCGGACTGCTGTAGCCCGCGGCAATCGGCGCGCGCCAGCGCACCGGCGGCCCGCCCGCGGGAAATTTTTCCACGATGCCCGTCTCGCGCCACACGCCGTCGCGCTGCGGCCCCTGCCACTGCGGCCAGTCGGCGGCGGACACCCGCCCGGCACCCGCAAGCAACAGGAGGCCGCCACACCGTAATGACAATTTGAGCTTTCTCATGTCAGGCGAATCTTGGCAACGCGCAGGCACGGTGCCACCCTCAATTACATTCACGTCGGAAACCGAGGGTGAGATCTTGTCGACTTCTGCATCGGGCCGTTAACTCCAATTCTTTCCCCTCAGTGGCATCCCGTTCGTCCCCCAGCCCCACGATGATCCATCGCTCTCCTTCATTTTTCCACCTGGTCGCCTCGCTCGCCATCGCCTGCGCGAGCGACTTAACCGCAGCGGAAACCCCTCCTCCCGCCCCCGCCGAGCGCGACGAGGTTCTGAAATTGAATCCCTTCGTCGTCAGCGAAAACGATGCCGTCGGCTATTCCGCCGCCAGCACGCTCGCCGGCACACGCATCAACACCGCGCTCCGCGACGTCGGCGCCGCCATCAGCATCATCACGCCGGAGTTCCTGAACGACACCGCCGCGACCAATCTCGGCGAACTCCTTTCGCTCACCACCGCGACGGAGGTCGGCGGCGTGTCGGGCAATTTCGCCGGCGGCACGACCGAGTCGGGCCGCCCCGATCAATCCGAGAGCCGCGAAAATCCTCAGGCCAACAACCGTGTGCGCGGCATCGGCGCGGCCACAACCACCCGCGACTATTTCCTCACGGACATTCCGTTTGATGCCTACAATTCCTCCGGCGTCACGATCAGCCGTGGGCCGAATTCCCTCCTCTTCGGCATCGGCAATCCCGCCGGCATCATCGAGGGCTCGATCATCCATCCGCAGCTCCAGCGCAACCGCACCGTGATCGGCGGACGCTTCGGCTCCGAGAATTCCTACCGCGCCACGCTCGATCTGAACCGCGTGCTGGTGAAAAATCGCGTGGCGTTCCGCCTCGCCACGGTCAACGAGCTGAACAACTACCAGCAGGAACCGGCCTTCGATCGCAAGCGCCGCGGCTACCTCGCGCTCGAGGGCGTGCTCCGCGACGGCAAGGCCGCCAGTTGGGTCGGCAAGACCAGCGTGCGCGTCTCCGGCGAGATGGGCGACAGCCAGTCGAACCCGGTCAACGTGATCCCGCCGGTCAACACGATGTTGAATTTTTTCCAAGCGCCGAATCCCGCCATCGCCGCCATCCCCGGCACCGGCATCGACCCGCGCCTTATCGCCGGCTCCGCGACCTTTTCCTACCGACCCAAGGTCACGGTGGACAACCGCCAGAGTTCCTCGGACATCGTCGCCGCGAATCCCGGCATCGGCGTGCCTTACTTCATTCAGATTCCCGTGGTGTTCGACACGCCGGGGCAGGCGCGCCCGGGCTACGCCAGCTCCAGCAACCCTGCGCTCGCGGGCATCGCCGGCATCATGGGTCGCATCCGCTACGCGCCGAATCCCAACAACCGTCAGGCCATCGACACCTTCTACAGCGGCACGGTGGTCCCAACGGGGTTCGTCGCCTACACGATTCAAAATCGCGCCATTTTCGACTACCGCCGCCATCTCATAAGCGGCGGCCTGAATCACATCGATCAGATCTTCCAGGTCGGCAACGCCGCGCTCACACAGGAACTCTTCGGCGGTCGCGGCGGCTTCGAACTCGCCTTCGATCAGCAAAAGACGCGCTCGACCCGCCTGCTGCCGTTTTCCTTCGGCAACAACGGCGGCGGTTCACCGGCCAGCGGCATCTCCATCGATGTCGCCCAATATCTCCCCAACGATCAGCCCAACCCCAACGTCGGCCGCCCGTTCGTCGATCAGCAGGGCATCACCGATCGCACGCAGACCGGCCTGCGCGAGGCGTTTCGCGCCACGGCCTTCTACCGCCTCGATCTCGAGGAGCGCGGCATGAAGATCTTCGGCCTTCCGCTCGGCAACCACGTCTTCACCGGCCTGCACACGCGCAACCGCAACGATGCCTCCACCTTCAACTACGCCACCGGCTGGAACAGCACGACGCGCAACCTCAACACCGACGTGTTTCAGGCCACCAACAGCGGCAACTTCCGCACCACGCCCATCGTGCTGCAATACCTGGGACCCTCCGTCCTGAACGCGAATTCGATCAACGATGTCCGCATCACCAATGTCGTGGACGCGCGCGTGCCGCAAAACGGCGACGCCTACAACGTCACCTTCTTCGACTTCACGAACAAGCGCCTCGCAACCGAGCCGCTCTCCGTGTCGCGGTTCCTCAACGGAAATTCCAAGAGCCGCCAGCTCATCGATTCGCAGTCGCTCAGCCTCAAGAGCGATTTCCTGAAGAACCACCTCGTCGGCGTCGTCGGCTGGCGCTGGGACCATCTCAAGACTTACTCGAGCCTCGGCAACCGGCGCAACGCCGACGACTCGCTCGACAACACCGCGCTGCGGCTCGACTCCACTCCCAACCTCGACGAGCGCGGCCGCAATTTCACGTGGAGCGCCGTGGGCCGCGTGCCGCGCGCCTTCACCAAGCGACTCCCGCTCGGCATCGAAGTGGGCGGTTTCTACAACTCCTCCGGCAACTTCAATCCCGTCAACATCCGCACCGACCTCAGCGGCCAGATCATTCCCGCGCCCGCCGGCTCCACCAAGGAATACGGCGTCCTCGTCGAGTTCCTCGACCGCCGCGTGTCGCTCCGCGTGAACGAATTTCACACCATCCAGACCAGCAGCAGCAACAACGCGCAGGGCGCCACGGCCGGCGTCTACAATTACCCGAGCTTCATGGTGGACCGCTACGTCACGGCGCAGGCCCAGGGCATCGCGTTCAACACCATCCCCGGCGTCACCGCCGCCGGCTACTCGTCCTACCAGCAGCTCTACGCCGCGTTGTTCCAGTTGCACCCGGAGCCCACGCGCACGTTGAAAAACATGCGCCTGAATGCCGCCGGCACCGCGGTGCTCTCGGACGGCATCGCCGGCCTCACCGACACCGGCGATCTCGACGCCCGTGGTCTCGAAGCTGAGCTCGTTGGCAACCTCACAAGGAACTGGCGCGTTTCGTTCAACGTCGCGAAACAGGAGACCGTCGTCAGCGGCTCCGCCAAGCTCACGAAGCAGATCGCCGACGCCGTCTATGCGAATCTCGTCAAATTCAACCTCCTCGGCATCGACCAAGGCCCCGCGCTCCCCGAGCGCCAGACGGCCGCGACGCGCTTCGCCAGCAATGTCGGCAACCCCCTCGCCGCCACCCTCGCCCGCGACGGTGCCGTCTCGCCCGAGCAGCGGAAGTGGCGCGCCAATTTCACCTCCACCTACGATCTCCGCGGTTTCGAGAATCCGATCCTGAAAGCCATGAGTGTCGGCGCCTCCGTCCGCTGGCAGGGCAAGATCGCCATCGGCGCGCCGTTTCTCACCGGCCAGGCGCTGAAACAAAAAATCGTCGCGACCAACAAACTCTACTCCAACACCAGCCAGATCGCCGACAACGATCCCGTGATGCAAACCCAGTTCCCCGACCTCGATCATCCGTTCTACGGCCCCGAGGAACTCGCCGGCGACCTCTGGGCGAGCTATCGCCGGAAAATTTTCAAGAACGTCGACTGGCGTCTACAGCTCAACGTGCGCAACGCTTGGGGCAACGACAGCGACATCCCCGTCACCGCGAACCCCGACGGAAGCATCGCCGTCATCCGCATCCCCAACGAAACGCGTTGGACGCTCAGCAGCAGCTTTTCCTTCTAACCCATGAAATCCCCACGCCCCCTCATTTCGCTGATCGCACTCCTCGCCTTCGGCAGCTTCTTCGCCCGCGCCGCCCAGCCCAACCTCGTGATCTTCTACGCCGACGATCTCGGCTGGGGCGAACTCGGCTGCCAGGGCTACACGAAAGACATCCCCACGCCACACATCGACTCGATGGCGAAGAACGGCACGCGCTTCACCAACGGCTACGTTGCCGCCACGTATTGCAGCCCGTCGCGCGCGGGCCTGATGACGGGGCGCTATCCGACGCGCTTTGGCCATGAATTCAACAGCGTCGCCAACCAAACTGGTCTCCGCCTCGACCAGACCACGCTCGCCACGCGCCTGAAAAATCTCGGCTACGCCACCGCCGCCGTCGGCAAGTGGCACCTCGGCAGCGGCCCCGAGTATCGCCCCACGCAGCGCGGCTTCGACGAATATTTCGGCACGCTCAACAACACGCCCTATTTTCATCCCACCAATTTCGTCGATTCGCGCGTCTCGCAGGACATCCAGAAAATCCCCGACGATGCCTTTTACACGACCGACGCCTATGCCGAGCGGGCGCTCGACTGGCTCGATCAGACCAAAGGGAAACCCTATTTCCTCTACCTGCCCTTCAACGCCGTCCACGCCCCGCTGGAGGCCACCAAAAAATATCTTGATCGCTTTCTCACCATCACCGACGAGAAACGAAAAACCTTCGCCGCGATGCTTTCCGGCATGGACGACGCCATCGGCCGCGTGCTCGCCAAGATCCGCGCGCTCGGCCAGGAGGAAAACACGCTGATCTTTTTCATCTCCGACAACGGCGGCCCCACCGCCAGCACAACCTCGCACAACGGCCCGCTGCGCGGTTTCAAGATGACGACCTACGAGGGCGGCCCGCGCATTCCGTTTCTCGCGCAGTGGAAGGGGAAAATCCCCGCCGGCAAAACCTACGATTTTCCGGTGATGAATCTCGACGTGCTCCCCACCGCCGTGATCGCGGCCGGCGGCAAGCCCGAGGCGTCATGGGGCCTCGATGGCGTGGACCTCATGCCCTATCTCACCGGCACCAACTCCGCGCGGCCGCACCAAACGCTCTACTGGCGCTACGGCCCGCAGTGGGGCATCCGCCACGGCGACATGAAGCTCGTCGTCTCCAAGGGCGGCAGCGGCAATCCCGAGCTCTACGATCTCGCGACCGACCTCGGCGAAACCAAGGACCTCGCCGCCACACAACCCGCCAAAGCGAAGGAGCTGCAGGCGATGTGGGACAAGTGGAGCGCCGAGCAAGCCCCGCCCAGCGCCCCCGACGCTCCCGCCGCCGGCAACGCGAACAAAAAGAACGCCAAGAAAAACCAAACGAAGTGATCGGCCCCGCGCCGCCGTGCCAGCGTTTCCATTTCACCGATGAAGACGAATTTTCTCCCGCGCGTGGTCGCCACGCTCGCACTCGCGCTGTCGCTGTCGGCCCGCGCCGACGTTTCTCTCCCCGCGATCTTCTCCGATCACATGGTGCTTCAGCGCGACGCCCGCGTGCCCGTCTGGGGAACAGCCGCGCCCGGCGAGAAAATCACGGTCGAGTTCGCCGGTCAGTCGGCGTCGACGAACGCCGGAGCCGACGGCAAATGGCGCGTCGCGCTCGCCGATCTGAAAGCCGGTGCGCCGCAGACGCTCACCATCCGTGGCAACAACACGATCATCATTCAGGATGTGCTCGTGGGCGAAGTCTGGCTCGGCTCCGGCCAGTCCAACATGGCGATGACCGTCAACCGGGCGAAGGATTTTGATGCGGAAAAAGCCGCCACCAGATTCCCGCTCATCCGCCATTTCAAGGAAGAGTCCGGCTCCGCCGCGACGCCGCAGTCCGTCGGCAAGGGCCACTGGGAAATCTGCGCGCCCGAGACTGTCGGCGGGTTTTCCGCGGCGCTCTATTTCTTCGGCCGCGAACTCCATCAAACCCTCGGCGTCCCCGTCGGCCTGATCAACTCGTCGGTCGGCGGCACCGCCATCGAACTCTGGATCGCGGACGACGTGCAAAAGGGCAGCAAGGAACTGCAAGCCGCCATCGCCGCCACGCCGAAGGCTCCCGCCGTTGCGCCTGTTCCCGCGCCCGTGGCCGAAAATCCTCCTGCTGAAAAAATATCCGCCACTGCGAAAGCCAAGGCCGCGAAAACCAAAAACGCCACGCGTCCCGCTGTCGCCGGCGGTCTTTTCAACGGCAAGATTTCCCCCCTCATCCCCTTCGCGATCCGCGGCGCGCTCTGGTATCAGGGCGAGGCCAACTCCACGCCCGCGAAGGCTCCGCTCTACGAACACCAGCTGGCACTCCTCGTCCGCGACTGGCGCGCGCGCTGGGGCTACGAGCTTCCGTTTGCGTGGGTGCAGCTGCCGAACTTCATCGGTGCCGGTCGCGATTGGCCGCTCGTGCGCGAGGCGATGCTCAAAACCCTAGCTCTCCCCAAGACTGGCATGGCCATCGCGATCGATGTCGGCGAGGCGGGCGACATCCACCCGAAAAACAAACAGACCGTCGGCCATCGCCTCGCGCTCTGGGCGCTCGGCACCGTTTACGAGCAAAAGGTCGCCGCGACCTCCGGTCCGCTGCCCGCAGGCCACGAAATCCGTGGCAAAGAAATCGTGCTCAGCTTCAAACACGCCAATGGCGGCCTCGTCGCGAAGGATGGCGCGCTCACCGGTTTCCAAATTGCCGGTGCCGATCACCAGTGGTCGCCCGCTCAGGCCCGGATTGTCGGCGACACCGTCGTCGTCACTTCTCCCTTGGTGGCCGCACCGCTCGCCGCGCGCTACGCGTGGGAAAATTTTCCGACCTGTAATCTCTTCAACGCCGCCGGTCTCCCCGCTTCACCCTTCCGCACGGACGATTGGAAATAGCTCGGTCCTCGCGGGTTTCCAACCGCCGATGCCCCGCCGCCGCGCCCGTTGCAGCGCCCCCCCCGTCTCTCTCTGCCCCGCCCCAGCCAACTCCCCACCTTCTCCCCAACACTGCCGCAGTCACTTCCACGCTGCGTCCGCCCCAAACCCAGCCTACCCACCCATGACCGTTCCACCCCGCCGGTTCAGCTCCGCTGCGGCATGCCTCACCCTCCTCCTCGCCGCGCCGCTCGGCTCCGCCACTGCCTCCGCTCAAACCGCGACCCAATCCACCGGCGCGATTTCCGGCCGCGTCCAAAACGTCGCCACCGGACAGTATCTCAACAACACCCGCGTCACCGTGCAGGGCTCCGACCGCGTCGCCTTCACCGACCAAACCGGCAGCTACCGCCTCACCGGTTTGCCGAGCGGCCCGATGGTCCTCGAGGTGTTCTTCACCGGCCTCGACCCGCTCAAACTCCCCGTGACCATCCGCGCCGGCGACGTCGTCGAGCAGGACATCAGCCTCACGAACGCCTCGCGCTACGGCACAGACGCATCAGGGACCGTGAAGCTCGACTCGTTCGTTGTGGCCACTGCGCGAGAGACCGACGGCGCCGCCATCGCCATCAACGAGCAGCGCTTTGCCCCGAACATCAAAAACGTCGTCTCGGCCGATGCGCTCGGCGACGTCATGGACGGCAACGTCGGCGAATTTCTCAAATTCATGCCCGGCATCACCGCCGAGTATGACCGCGAATCCGGCGGCTCTGTCGCATCGGTGTCTGTGCGCGGCTTCCCCACCGCGCAGGCCGTCGTCTCGGGCGACGGACTCCAAATGGCCAACACCGGCAACCCGCAGGGTTCCTCGCGCGTGTTTCAGTTCACCCAGGTTTCCATCAACAACATCTCGCGCCTCGAAGTGACCAAGGTGCCAACCCCCTCGACGCCTGCCGACTCCATGGCCGGTTCGATCGACATGGTGAGCAAGAGCGCCTTCGAGCGCAAAAACGCCCAGCTTCGCTACAGCGTCGGCCTCTCGGGCAACCACCGCACGGCGAGTTTTCGGAAAGTCCCGCACACCACCGACGAGCGCGTCTACAAAGTTCTCCCCAGTTTCACCTTCGACTACACGCTGCCGGTTACGAAAAATTTCGGCCTCGTCGTCACGGGGCAGAGTCAGAATCGCTTCATCGAAATGGAGTGGGTCCCGCGCGGCTTCACCCCCACCGCCACCGGCGTCACCGGCGCCTCGATCAGCCGGCCCTACCTGCAGTCCTTTCAGCTCAACAGCGTGCCGCGCGAGAACACCCGCACCGCCATCGGCCTCAAGGCCGACT
>JANXSC010000657.1 GCA_025352845.1 Opitutaceae bacterium | reverse complement strand
TGTGCGAGTCGAGCGGCTTGCCGTGGGAATCCTGCACTTGGATTTCGTAGATGCCGCGGAGATAGACGCCACTGTTGCTGCCGGCGGGCACGTTGACCTCGAGCTTGAGGTTGAAGTCCTCGAATTCGCGTTCGGTGCGGAGATTCGCGGTGCGCTTGGCCGGCGTGCCGGGCGCGTGCGGCGGCGGGCGGTTGGCGAGCGTGCCGCCGTCCACGGCCCACGCGCTCTCAAGGTCAGTCTCCTTGGGTTTCCAACCGGCGAGATCGCGGCCGTTGAAGAGCGCGATGGGCTCGCCGAACTTCACCTTCGCGAGATCAGGTCGCGCCGGAAGCGGCACGCTGCGCTGGCCGGTGAACGGCGCGGTGTCGTAACCGGTGCCGTTGTTGCGCGGGTTGAGCTGCGTGAGGGCGAGCCGATCGGGGCCTTCGAGCTTGGCGGTGATCGCCTCGGTGAACTGCTGCGTGCGCACGACCTTGCCGGCGGCGTCCTTGCGCTCGACGTTGCGCGTGCGCGTGACGATGAGCGTGTCGTCGCTGATCACGACGCTCGACACCGGCACCACGCTGCCGCCGCCCCAGAGGATGGCGCCGTCGTAGAAACCTTTTTCCTTTTTGATTTCGAGCCAGCCGGCGGCGCCGCCGGGAATCGTGAGCGCCCAGCGGCCGACGAAGGCCTCGTTGGGCGCGGCGAGGACCGCGGAAGCCAGCGTGGCGAAAAACGAGAGCTGAAACAGGGATCGCAGTGAGGTAATCATGGGGAATCGGATGGCCCACGACTGTGCGCACCCGCGCGGCGAAGACGAGTCGCAATCCACGGGGTGTAACAGGAAGTGAGGTCAGCACGGTGCCTGCGGTGGCACGGGCGTCCCGCCCGTGAGCTGAAAACCACGGGCAGGATGCCCGTGCCACTCCAAACGTTGACCTCATTTCCTGTTACACCCCAATCCACGGACGCCGAGCGTTCCGGGCTTGCGAGCCGGTGCGCCGGACACACGTTGGCTCGCACCCCGATGAAATCGATCCGTCTCATCCTTGCCTGCTGTGCGCTCGCCGGCCCGATCGCGCTCCGCGCCGAAGTTCTCATTGAGCGCACGATGCTGCCCGACGCGCACGCGAGCAGCTTCGCGTTCGGCCTGCCAGGTGGCGTCAACCTCTGCTACGATCCCGTGCGCGGAGGCGTGAACTACGCGTGGACCGGTGACTTTCTCGACCTCACGAATGTCCGGCCCGTCAATAAACTCATCAAGGCCGCCGAGCTGCGCGGGCCGGTCGTCTATCGCGAGTTGGGTGCCGCGCCGCTCCGCCGCGGCGATGCGCGACGCGTGCCCGTGGTCGAGTTCAAGGGCTACACGCTGCGCGACGCGGAGGTGGAGCTGCGCTACACGATCGACGGCGCACCCGTGCGCGAAACGATTGCGGCGCTGCCCAACCGCACCGGACTGCGTCGCACCTTCCGCTTCGACGGCGTGGGTGCGGATGCCGCGTGGTCCTACGTGATCGACGGCCGCCCGGCCACGGCAATCACCCGCGACGCCTCGGGCGCTTTCGTGATCGAACACGTCTTCTCGTCTTCCGCGCCATGAATATGATGAAGCGGCACCTTCTGTTCGTCGTGACGTTTCTCGCCGGCGCGCTCACCACGCACGCCGGCTACCGCATCGAAAATATCCCGCGCCCCGCCGAGATGAGCGGCGGCATCGTGGGCATCGGTTTTTCGCCGACCGGCACGCTCGTCGTCACCACGCGCTACGGCGAAGTGTGGATGCGCCCGACCGCCGGCGCATGGCGCTGCTTCGCGCGCGGGCTGAACGAGCCGCTCGGCCTCGTCGTCGAGTCCGATCGCGTCGTGTGGGTCGCGCACCGGCCCGAGTTGTTGAAATGCACCGACACCGACGGCGACGGCCGCGCCGACACCTTCGACGCGCTCGGCGCCCAATGGGGCATCTCGAACAACTACCACGAATTTTTCTTCGGCCTGCGACGCGACGCGGCGGGAAATTTCTACGGCGTCCTCGGCCTCACCTCGCTCGGCGACAAGCTCACGCTCGCACCGGCCGACGTGCGCGGCACGCTTGACCCCCGGCCCATCCTCGAAACCGCCGGCCACATCGCCGATCTCCCCTATCGCGGTTGGGCGATCAAGATCGCGCCCGACGGCACGTTCACCCCGATCGCAACGGGTTTCCGACAGACGAACGGCGTCGGCCTCAGCCCCGAGGGCGAACTCTTCGTCAACGACAACCAGGGCGAATACAAACCCTCGTGCGGCCTCATCCACATCGAGGCCGGCGGATTCTACGGCCACGTCGCCGGCCTAAAGTGGGAGCCCGGCTTCGATCCGAAGACCTTCACGACCGAGCAGGCGTGGAAACGTTACCGCGGGCCTGCGGTCGTGTTTCCGCACGGGCCGATGGGCGTCTCCGGCGGCGAGCCGGTCTGGGATACGACGGGCGGCAAGTTCGGACCGTTCGCCGGTCAGGTGTTTGCCGGGGATTACTCGCGCATCGTCGTGCGCTCGTCGCTCGAGCAGATTGCGGGCGTGTGGCAGGGCGCGTGTTTCCCGTTTCTCGGCCGCAACGAAACCGCGCCCTACGCCACCGGCGAAAAACTGATCGCCGGTGCGACGCGCGCGGTCTTCGCGCCCGACGGCTCGCTCTACCTCGGCGCGACCGCCGGCTGGGGCGCCGGCGCCGACGGCATCCAGCGCGTGGTGTGGGACGGTCAAATCCCGCCCGAGGTGCGCGAGATCAAAATCACGAAGCGCGGCTTCCGCCTCAACTTCACGCGTCCGATGAGCGCCGCCACGATCGCCGCCGCCGCCAATTTCGAAATCAACCGCTTCCGCTTCTACTACCAGCACAAATACGGCTCGCCCCGCGTCGACGAGGCGCGCGTCGCGATCAGCGCGGTGCGTCCCGCCGCCGACGGTCTCTCGGCCGAGCTCGTGCTCGCGGAGCTGAAGCCCGGCTTCGTTTACGAGCTATCCGTCGCCGCCCTGCGCACGGCCGACCACCAGCCACTCGCCAATCCCCTCGCCTACTACACCGCCAACCGCCTCCTCAACGGCGAGCGCGCCATCGGCGACACCACCCGTCTGCCGCAGCCCGGCGAGACGGCGTTTGGCGCGAAGGAAGCCGATACGAAGGCCGGCGCCACGCCCGAGGCGCTGATCGCCGCGGGCGAAAAAACCTACCGCCTCTACTGCGTCGCGTGCCACCAGCCCGACGGTCGCGGCGTGCCCGGCGGCGCCGCGAATTTCCGCGATGACAAGACCCGCCTCGCCAAGTCCGACGCCGATCTGCTCAAGGTGATTGCGGAGGGCGCGGACACGAAGGGCATGCCGCCCTTCGAGGCCATGCTATCCATCCCGCAACGCCGCGCCGTGCTCGCCTTCCTCCGCGCGACGTTCGGGGAGAAAAAGTAGGGCGGGTCTGCGACCCGCCCTTTTCCAATCTCGATATTTTTCCGGCGGAAGACCCGGATCAGGGCAGGTCAAAGACCTGCCCTACTTCAATCGAACCACTCGTCGTGCGGATCGAACGCCGGGATCGCGACGTTCACGATCCTGAATTTTCCCACGAGCCGGTGGCGGCAGCCGGGTTTGATGAAGATCGACATCATGGGCTTCGCGGCGATGCGCTCGCCGTCGAGCTCCATGAAGCCCGACCCCTCGAGCACGAGGTAGATCTCGGTCATCTTTTTATGGTAGTGCGTCTTCGCATCGATCGAGATGTCGACGAGGTGGATGGTCGCGAGCTGGTTGTCGGGCGTCGCGAAGCCGCGGCGCGACTGGCCGCACGGACACGGCACAGCGGGCACCGCGTCGAGCTGCGTGATCATGTAATTCTTCGTCGTAGGGGCAGCGGCAGTGCCGAGGGTGGCGGCGGGCGGAGTCATACAACGGAGCGTGCGGCAGCGCACCGCACGATGTCAAAACTTCGGGCGCAAACGGAGCGGCGGCTTTCCAGCCGCCGATGTTCTCGTCGTTGTTT
>JANXSC010000641.1 GCA_025352845.1 Opitutaceae bacterium | reverse complement strand
CGTGGAATGCAGACGAGCGAAAATCGCACGCTCCAGGCAATTCACTGGGTGCGGTGAAACCCGCGCGACCGAGGGCAATGGGAATCCCTGCCGGCAGCCTGCTGCGGACACAAGTTGTCCTGTAACCGCGGCAACGCACAGACCGCGACGACGGTGGCGCCGGACCCGGCAGGCGTGCGCGTGCGGGAAAGGTTTAACGCGACGTCGCGCTACCGAGTGAAGCCCGGCAGTGGGCAATGAAAAACCCGGCCGCGCACGACCGGGTGATTTCCAAACGAGACTCTGCGAGGCGCTAACGCCGCGCAGGATTACGATCGGCCGCAGCGAGATCGCGCATGTCGGCGCGGGAGACGGGCACGATGAAAGTGGCCTCGTGGGCACCCGGCCACGAGCGGCGCTCGAAGGCCTCGAGGAACTGCAGCATCCGCTGCTTCCGCCGTTCACGGCTGAAGAGATCGACGGGACTGAAATTCTCGGGGCAGGGCGCTTGCATGGTTTGGGGGTGTTTTGCAGCCATCGTGCCAGCGAGTGAGAACAGGTGTAGTCCCGTTGGCAGCAACGGATAGCGTTAGCGAAACGTAAATCACGCGCTCGCGCGCGTCGGGGGAAATTTCCCAAATCGACGGTGCGAGGCGCGCACAGCTCCCCGATTCCGCGCGCGATCGCGGTGAAATTTTTGGAGTTCATGGGGAGTGGCGAGGGCGTAGGCGGTGTTGATTTGCACTCAGGCGGCGGGAGGCAGCGGAGCCTCCGAATCGAGTCCGCGCAGGTGACTTTCCAACGCACCGGGCGTCCAACGCGTCGCGGGTGGGCGGGCAGCCGCGGGGAGAAATGGTGTGGCCCGACCGGTGTGTTTGGCGGCGATGAAGCGCCGCGTGTCGCCGAGCGTGCGCAGGTGGGTGAGCTCGTCGTTGGAGACGGAGATGGGCAGGACTTCTTCGACGAGCATTACGACTTCCATCATCGTGAGCGAGTCGAGCCCGAGGTCTTCGCGGAGCCGGAGCGAATCGTCGCCCGTGTGCAGAGCCGCGCGCAGGTCGCGCTCGACGAAGCGCTCGACGACGCCGAAGATCAGGTTTTGCAGGTCGGCGGCGGAGCCGGTCGCGCGGAATTTGCAGGCGGCGTAGTAGGTGGCGGGCGAGCAGCGCTTGAGCGCCTCGCGTAAAACCGGATCGTCCTCGGGCGTGGGTTGGTCTTCGGTGTGCACGGGATTTTCCCGTGATGACAACCGGGTGACTCCAACCCGCTATCGCGTGCGAAAAAAATCGCGCAAATTTTCCGACCGCTCAGAAGGCCGTCGTCAACGACAGCGAATACGTGCGCCGCCGCCAGTCGCCGTAGGTCTGCACGCCGGCACCCGAGGGATCGTGGACGTAGCTCGGGAAATTTTCGCCGAAGACATTGTTCACCCTCAGTTGCGCGCGCAGTCCGCGCGGCAGCCACTTCGCCACGCCCGACAGGGAGCCCTGCACGAAGACATCGCCCTGCCAATAGGGCTGCACCCGATCGCGGTGTTGATCCTCCCACTGGACTTGGGGCAGCACGCGCGAGTGGAAGTAGTGGCCGTCGACGCCGAAGCCCCAGGCCTTGGCCGACCAACCGGCACCAAACTTCACGCGGTAACGCAGCAGGTTTAGCGCGCCGGCCTCGGGATGGGAAAGTTCGTCGACCACGTTTGCGCCTTGGAGCAGCAGGTGATCGTAGCGTGTGTAGTAGAGGAGCCGGCCGTAGGCCTCGAGCGTGCCGCCGAAACACTTGGTCCACGCGTAGTCGAGCGAGGCGTTCCAGTTGTTCGAGCGCCGCAGGAGGAATTGATCGCGCCGGTGATGACCGATTTCACCGTGCCGGCGGCGCCGCCGGCGTCGGCCTCGGTGCGGCGGATCACGCGGTCGGGAAACAGGCGCTCGAGATTGAGGATCGTCTGCACATCGAGCGTGACGAGTTCATTGACCTTGTGCGTCTCGACGAAATCGAGCGCGGCGCGCACGCGGTGTTCGCGGCCCCTGCGCCAGACGAGGCCGGCCGTCTGCGTGAGCGCATCCTCCGGGAGCAGGTAGGGGTTGATGAAATCTTCCTCCTGCACGTTGTAGGTCTGCTTCTGCGCCGGATCGTAGGCCGGACGGAAGTCGACGCCGGCGGTGGTCGGACGTCGGTTCGGGCCGGCGATCGTCACACGGCTCAACTGCGGGGTGGGATAGCGCGTCGAGGCGCTGACACTGCCGCGAAACGAAAGACCGCCCGCGAACTGCGCCTTGAACGCGAAGGTGGGCGCGATGTTGGACTCGTCGCCGAGGCGCGACGCGATATAGCGCACGGCGAAATCCGTCTCCATGCTCTTGAGCCACGTCGGCAGCCACTTGGTCGGAACGAGCGGCGCCTGCACTTCGCCGAAGATGCTGTAGCGCTCGATCGCGCGGCCGAGATAGCGGACGGGATCGGAGGCGAGCGAGCCATCGGCGAAACGCCGCTCGTCGAGGTGACGCGCGAGGGAGTTGTGCCGGTAGTCGGCGCCGACATTCACCGCGGCGGTGCCGGTGGGCAGCCGGAGCGCGCGATTTCCGATGCGCATCGAAGCGTCGATCGTCGAGTAGTCACCGACGGTGACGAAGCGGCCCTGACCGCCGCGGAAGATGAGCACTTGATCGTAGAACTCCTGCGGCGGGGCGAACAGCTGCGGGTCGCGCAGCGGATTGTAGCGGCCCTCGTCGATGAGTTTTTCCCAGCGGGTGGAGTCCGCGCCCGCGAGGCCGCGGTATTTGGAGAGGTTGCGGCCGTATTGGCCGTCGGCGAGGATGGTCCAGCCGCGCGGCAGTTTGAAGAGCGCGCTCAACACGCCCGAGCCAAATTCCAGCCGCGCCTCGCTGTAGTGTTCGCCGAGGCGCGGGGCCATTTCGAGGAGCGAGAGCGTGATCTCCTGGCGAAACGGATTGTTCGGCGCCTCGGCGCGCATCCGCAGGTCGGCGGCGATGACATCGTAGCCGCGGTGGATCACCGTGCGCGTATACATGCTGTCGAGCCCGAGCTGCAGCCAAGGCGCAACATCGTAGACGACCGACGCGAAATACGCCGAACGATCCTGCTCGCGACCGTAGGGATAATTCAGGCTGTCAGGCGACGACGCGATGCCGGCGGGCGCGCGCAACAGATCCCAGTTGCGCATGCCCGCGCGGCCCGCAAATGCAGCCAAGCCCCCGAGGCCATTGGCACCGGGGGCGACGGAGGTGACCGTGGCCGTGCCCGGTCCGAAAAGCGGCGGCTGCGCCGGCGGCGGATCGTTGGGACCGGCGTCGACGGCACGCACGGCGACGCCGCGGATATTTGGCGTGGCGCGATAGAGCGACGAAGTGAGCGGCAGAAACGGCCGCGGTCGCTCCTGTCGGTAGCGGAGTTCGGTTTCGTTCGGCGGCGTGGTTTTCGCCGTGCTGGCGTTGAACCGCACCCGCAGCGCGCCGCCGAGTAGCGAGCGACTGTGCATGATCGAGGCGGAGGCTTGGGCGGCGTCGTAACGCGCGAGAGCGTTGGTGTAGGTGAGGGAAACCTCGGTGGCGTCGGAGTCGACCGCGGGGCGGAGCACGATGTTGACGATGCCGCCGACCGCGTTGCCGCTGTAGAGTGCGGCGGCGGACAGCGGCAGCACCTCGATTTGTTGCACGAGGCTGAGCGGGATGAAATTCACGTCGGGCGCCTGGCTCGGCGAACCGCTGGTGAGCGACTCGGGCAGGCGGCGGCCGTTGACGAGCACGATGGTCTGGTCGGCGCCGAAGCCGCGGAGATTCACGTTCGTGCTGCCGGCGAGATAGGCGGGCGCGCTGCCATCCTGCTCGGGCGGGCGCGTGGCGGCGTCGCTGTCGAGCACTTCGCGCTGGAGAAACTCATTGAGGTTCACGACGCCGCTGCGCGCGATCTGGTCGCGGTTGTAGATGGTGAACGGAATCGCGTCGTTTTCCGTGCGCGTCAGATCCAAGTGATCGCCGGGGGCGCGGGGGCCGGAGCGGGTTTCGCTGCGGTCGAAGGGATTTTCGCGCGTGGCGCGGTCGCGCACGAGAAACGGCGCGAGTGAGGAGGGATCGGTCGAGGGCTGGAGACGCTGCGGCTCGAGGCGTTGGATTTCATCGGCGGTCACGATGACGCCCGGAATATCCAGCGAATGGAAACCCTCGGCGTTTGCAACGAGCCGATACGCGCCGGGCGCGACGCTGCGAAATTCAAACTCGCCCTCCGCATCGCTGATCGTGGTGTGGCGCGTCGTCGGGAGCGCGAGGCGCGCCCCGGAAATCGCGGTCCCATCGGGCGAGAGCAGGCGCCCGCGGATCGCCCCGGTGGGTGCGGCCGCGGGACCGATGACGAAGCGGTCGGGACCGTTGGGCCGTGCCGCGAAGCCCGTGCCGCGCAGCAGTCGTGTCAACGCCTCCGCCGGATCGAAGCGACCGGTCACGGGCGCGGATTGCACGGCGCGCAGCGCATCGAAGGAGAACAGCACCTCGATTTTCGTGAGCTTGGAAAATGCGAGCAACGCCTGCGAGGCGGGCTGCGCCGGAAGATCGAAGTCCACCGTGCGCTCCGCCGGCGCGGCAGGCAGCACTGCGGCGCCCGTGAGGGCGGCCAGCAGCCGGAGCAAGACGGGCGCGAGGCGCACGGTGGAGGGTGGTGGCGGCGTTAACGGACGGCGCGCGGGTTGATGGCGACGGTGCCGCTCAAATCCTCGCTGACCTTCACCGGAAACATCGTCTCGAGTGCCGCGGTAAACGCCCGGAGATCCTCAAGCCCGTAGAGCCCCCCGACACTCAGTCCGGCGATCGCCGGTGCGACCTCGATGCGCCGGCCGTGGTAGCGCGCGAAGCACGCGGCAGCCTCACTGAGCGGCACATCCTCAAAGATCGCCTGACCCGTGCGCCACGCGAGGGCGTTTTCAATGGCAGAGGCCGGGAGGGCCCGCACCTCGACCCCGCGTGTGCCGGCCGTGAGCCGATCGCCGGCCTTGAGCGGGTAAGGCTCACCGGCGTTTTTGCCCGCCGGATCGCTGGGGCGCACTTGCACCGAACCCTCGACGACGAGCACCTCGAGCGAGACCGCGCCCGCGGCATCGTTGCGCACGCTGAACGTCGTGCCCGTCACGCGCACGGAACCTGCGGGCGTCTCGACGATGAAGGGCTTGGCCGGATTTTTCGCGACCGCGAAGAGTGCTTCGCCGCCGGCTAGGCGCACGCGACGCTCGGTGGCGGTTTGCTCGAAGCGGAGGCTCGTGCGGGCGTTGAGCTCGACGCGTGTGCCGTCGGCGAGAGTGTGCGTCTGGCGCTGCGCCACCGCAGTGGCAAAATTTTCCACGGGCGGACCCGGCCGAAACACAATGAACGCCACCGCCACTGCCGCGGCCGCCGCGAGCGTGACGCCGGCGAAGCGCGGAAAGGTCAAGACGCGCCGCTCAGGCGCGCACGTCGCCGGCATCGCCATCCGGCCAGATGCGACGATCGCTGGAACTTGCTCCTCCAGATCGGCGGAGAGCTGGCAGTAGCGGGAGAGGAGGATGCGATGCGCGGGATTTTCCGCGAGCCACGCGTCGAGCGCGGCGCGTTGCACGCGGTCGAGGGTGTTGCCGTCGAGGCGGGCGGCCCAGAGCGACGCCTGTTCCTCGGCGGCGGGATCGTGGGTGAAGTGGAGAGATTTCATTGGGTTCCTTTGTGCGCGACGGGCGCGCGGGTGGCATCGGGCATGGTCTCGGCCGGCAGGGCGGCGCGGAGGAGGCGCAGGGCGCGGGCGTGTTGTTTTTCCACGGTGCTCACGGCGATGCCGAGCCGCCGAGCGATTTCGTAGTGGGAGAGAAGTTCGACCTTGCGCAACAGCAGCACCGCGCGACAGCCCTCGGGCAAATCGGCGATGGCGGCTTCGAGCAACTGCAATTCCTGGCGCGCCATCACCTGCTGGGCGACCCCCGGCGAAGCCGAGGCCGCAGAGGCAAACGCCGCGCCTTCCGCATCGATCGGGGAAATGCTGCGGCGTTTCAGCCGGTTGATCGCGAGGCGGCGGGCGGTGGTGTAGAGCACGGCCTCGGGCTGGTTGGCCTTGGAGTCGCTACCCTCGGGAAACACGCGAAGGTAGGCGTCGTGCGCCACGTCCTGCGCCTCGGTGGGATTGCCCAGCAGGCGGGAGAGATAGCGTCGCAACGGGGCCACCGTCTCGCGGTAGACTGTGGCCAAGTCGCGGCGCGGTGTCGGCTCTTCAGGCATGGGCGGAGGCGGAGCGACGGCCGGAGTGTCGGCCGGACAACTGAGGGAAGGGGAGAGACTGGAGTTCACCGTTACCCACCGTGACAATCGAGCCGCCGAAACCCGCCACTCGATTTTTCGCTTTCATGATCGGAGGTTCAGTCTGTTCGGAGTAGGCCAGCGCGCTTGCGCGCGCTCAGGGAAGCGCCCGCAAGCGGGCTGACCTACGAAAACACCATTCGGTTTTTGACCGAATGAGGTGATGCGCGACTGGCTGCATGGTTCAGGGCTTCTGTTCGGGGCGGAGTTCGCGATTCAGAAAATCCATGATGCGGGTCTGCTGGCGGAGACGCACCAGCGGATCGCTGACCATGTGCGTGCCGAGCATCGGGAGCAACTCGTAAGGTTTGCCCGCCATGTAGAGCGCGTCGGCAAGCTGGAGCGTGTGTTGGAAATAGACGTTGTCGTCGGTGAGCCCGTGGATGAGCAGCAACGGCCGCGAGGCTTGTGCGGCGTAAGTGGTGACGTTGCTCACGCGGTAGGCTTCCGGGTTGTCCTGCGGCAGACCGAGGTAGCGCTCCGTGTAGTGGGTGTCATAGTTTTCCCAAGTGATGACCGGCGCACCGACCACGGCGCAGCGAAAAATATCCGGCCGTCGAATCGCCGCCATCGCCGAAAAATACCCGCCAAACGACCACCCGCTCACGCCCACGCGGGTGAGGTCGAGTTCGGGGAATTGCGCGGCGAGCGCCTTGAGTCCCGCGATCTGATCTTCGAGCGCGATGTCGATGAAGTTGCCCTTGATGGCGCGCTCCCATGCCCGCCCCCGGCCCGGTGTGCCGCGACCGTCGATCCGCACGACGATGTAGCCTTGGTCGGCCATCCATTGATCGGGAAGAAACGCGCGGATGTTTGCCGTGACCATCTTGCTCGTGGGGCCGGCGTAAACGGATGGGATGACGGCGTATTTTTTCCCGGCAGTGAAAGTGCGCGGGCGGGTTATCGCATAGTCGAAACCGTCCGTCCCGCCAGCACGCCCTATTTTTGTGCTCGGCGCACGGGGCACCGGTTCGGCCACGGATGGCAGTGCGGCGACCACTCGACCGCTAACAGAGGACACAATTTCACTCTTCCATTTTCCGTCAAAACCGTCGGTTGTCCGGACGAATTGCCGAGATTCAGGAAAGAACGTGGTGCTATGCATCCCGACAGCGCGCGTGAGTTGCTCCCCATCGGTTGTTGCCAGTAGCGGAAAAGACCAAAGGTGAATTTCCCGAGGGTTACGACCTCCTCGGACAAGCAGCGTGCTCGATTCTTCGTCAATCCCGACGAACCCCGCATAATTCCAAAAAATCATGGAACGGTGCTGTTGCAGTAATCCGTTTTTGTCTGGGTCAAAAAAGGCGAGTTCAGGCCCGGGCGTGACCACACGGACGAGTTTCCCCATCGCATCATGCAACTCCACCTGCCACGTGCCGCGACTCTCCGTCGTCCAGATGAAGTGTGAACCATCCTTAAACCAAAACGGCGGACGCTGGCTGCCGGTGGAGCCGGCCGCGTTGTCGTCGAGGTTGAGCCATGCGGCGTCCTTTTCCCGCAGTAGCTCACGCGTCGCGCCGGTCGCGGGATCGATGGCGAGGAGGAGTTGCTCGGTCTGCGTGCGGTTTTGCACGAGGATGCACGGCGGCGCGTTCTGCTGCCACGTCACGTGGGCGAGGTAGGGAAACGCGGCGTTGTCCCACGCTACCGGAGTTGTTTTCCCACCGGCGCGCGGCACGAACATCAGGCGCACAACGGCGTTGGGCGTGCCGGCGCGCGGGTAGAAAAACTTGGTCGGTGGCACTTCCGGGTGCAGCGCGTCGGCGACGTAGCGGATCTCGACCTTCGATTCGTCCGTCTCCTGCACGAGCAGCGTCTGTGAGTCCGGCGACCACCAATAGCCGCGGTTACGGCTCATCTCCTCCTGCGCTATAAATTCTGCGGTGCCGTGTGAGAGCGTCTCCGTCGCCCCGCTCGTGATTGCGCGTGCGGTCGGAGTGGCACGGGCATCCTGCCCGTGATTGGCCTGACTCACGGGCGGGACGCCCGTGCCACCTAGATCGATCACATGCAACTCGCGGTCGCTGCCGGCTGCGGCGACGAAATTTCCGTCTGGCGAAAACCGCGGATCGATTCAGCCCGTGCCGGAGAGTTCAGTGATCTTCAACGTCGCGGCTGTGGCGAGCGAGGTCGAACCACGCGCGACGATGTAGAGTTTGCCCGAGAGCGTGACGAGCAAGCGCGTGCCGTCGCTTGAGAGCTGAAACGCCGTGAAACCTTTTAAACTTTGGCGCGACCGTTCACGCCGCGCCTTTTCCTCGGCGCTGAGTTTCTCCTCCGCGCCACCGAGCAACTGCGCCGGCGTGAGCAGCTCGCGCTCCACCTGCGTGGCGAGGTCGAGTTCGTAGAGCTTGAGCGTCGGATCGCGCGGCCCCGAGCGCAGGAAAATGA
The DNA here is from genome assembly GCA_025352845.1 of Opitutaceae bacterium. Taxonomy (GTDB): domain Bacteria; phylum Verrucomicrobiota; class Verrucomicrobiia; order Opitutales; family Opitutaceae; genus ER46. The sequence continues at coordinate 290 of JANXSC010000641.1, read as the reverse complement.
CGTGCTTCCCGTCAGGCGTGATTTTCGGCGCGACCGGTCGGCCGAGCGTGTAGTTTCGCGTCTCGGCGAGGTCGCGGAAGTGTTGCAGGTTTGCGGCTTCGTCGGCGGCGCGGAGCGAGGTCGCGACGAAGAGGGCGAGGATGAGCCGGGTGGGGAACATCAGCATGGCCCCAAGGAAATCTCCCGCCGCCAGAAGTCGAGGCCGACGGTTGTGGCTGTAGGCGGGGTGCCCTCACCCCGCAGTTCGTCGCTCGCGGCACTCGTAGGGCTCGACCTTGGTCGAGCCTTTA
>JANXSC010000615.1 GCA_025352845.1 Opitutaceae bacterium | reverse complement strand
CGAAACGGAGCAGATTCTGTAGTGAAACGGCCGCCGGCAAATTTGCCGGAGGCCGTTTTGCTTTTGGGTTGCTGGTGTAAGCGCGGCCGTCGACCGGGCTCAACCGGCAGCGATCGGCCCTACAACGAGCTGCCTTATTCTTGTTACGTGAACGCCGATCCGCAGCTGCTCAGCCCGGTGCGCCACGGCAGTGAGGAAACCCAGCGCGCCCTCGTGCGGCTCAAAGTCCGCGAGGCCCTCGTGCGCAGCCGCGTCAACCTCATCAACTCCGTGCGCTTCCTGCTGAAGAGCCTCGGAGTGTTCGTGTCGTCCTCGATCAAAGCGATGGCCTTCACGCGCAAAGTCCGCGCGCAGCTCGCGCCCGCCGACGCCGCCCTGGTGGCCCCGCTGCTCGCCGAACTCGAGGCGCTCAACGCCCAAATCAAGGCCCTCGACGTCGAACTGGAGGCGCTCGCGCAGGAAACCTATCCCGCGACCGCGCGCCTGCGGCAGATCCCGGGCGTCGGCCTGCTCACCGCGTTCTGCTTCGTGCTGACGCTGGAAGACCCCAAGCACTTCGCGCATGCACGCTGCGTCGGTCCTTATCTCGGGCTGGTGCCCCGCCGCGACCAATCCGGCCAAACCGACAAACAGCTCGGCGCATTGGCGATGGCTTCCTCGGCGACGATGTCGCCGGCTTCGTTCAGGACGCACACCGTGTGGCGACGATCCCCGAGGTCCAGCCCAATGGTCAGTTTCCCTTAGGCCAGTTTTTCAACAGCAGGTATTTTTGTTTTCATAAGGCGGGCATTATACACCCGCCTTCTCATTCCTACTTGTTCGGCTTTTTCACGTGAGTCTATGCGCACTGGATCGATCTCGGATTGCTTCAGCAACCACAACTTCAGAAGGACCAGCAATCCATCTCGTGGCCAAAGCTGTAACCAGCTTATTCACCTGTCGCGGCGTGACTTCAAACCTTCCGGTGCCGTGCCTTCCGACAAGTGCAACCTTCCGGGTAAGTGGTGCCACTACAACAGCCGACGGATGTCGCAGGGCTGCGGGAGGAGTGTCCGCATAGCCATCTGCAACCCAAGAAACGCCCCGATCACTAGTGATGAACCAATCTGTGTCTGGCGCATTTAACCGAACCCAACTAAGGCGGGGAAAGTGCCGAACTTGAAAATACCACGCCTGCATGTGCAACATCTCCAGTCTGTCTTCGGAGCGCATTATCCACTTCCAGCCACGCTCCCGATACGCAGCGAAATCCTCTGAGGACGCGACTTCAATGCGCTCTCCGGTGTCAGGGTTCTCGACGCAAAGGAAGCGTATTCTATCTCGAATCTTCTCGATTCCCTCAGGCGGAGGTTCAGCCATCTCCGCCGCATCTCTGGAATCGGAATGATAAATCCAATCTTCAATAAGCTCGAACCAAGCCGGTGTCCGCGCTGCCTGCCAGGAAATGAACCGCCAGATTTCCGGCGCCACTGTGAACCCATCTTTGATCGGGCTTGCGGCAAACTTGGCAATCGCCACAGCCGCTTCACTCTCGATTCGCGAAAGATGGCGCTCGATGGACGCATCAGCCGATTCAAACCCACCCGGTCCATCATAGTAGCCGATCTCGGTCGAAATGTTCTTTGGCGAGCGCCGTCCTATGTCGCCAGTCGTGAGTGACCCCAACCAAACGAACGGATCCAACTTCGCGACATTTTCGGATTCAGGCGCGACGAAACCGCGCAGATAGAATCTCGGAACGGTGTGTGCGCGTGTGTTGGGCTTTTTTTTCACCTGGCAGGTCATGGCTTCGCTAGCTTAAGCGCCAGTTTGTATTCCCCAAAAACAGCAGACTCTCTTTCAGAGAGATCCTCAGCCAGCATGATAATGTCAAAGGCGCTCTTTTTATGGATCTGCGTCAGCATATTCTTCATGGCGCGATCAGGGTCTCGAACGCCGACCAAGCGAAGCTTCGCTCCATGATAGTAACCAAGCCAAGCAAGAGAGTTTATGAGGTGAGAATACACTTCTTTATCCAAATCGGGACGAAGCTTCTCTAAGGCGGCCGCAAAGTCTTCTTTCGAAGACGCATCAATGCTACGCCGAATGGGACGATCCCATGGCAGCCACGCTGCGCGCACTTGCGTAGCAAACATCATGACGGTTGCCGCGTGAAACAAGAGGACCTGAGTTTTACGATGTAGGGAAGTGACCATGGTGAAATTTCTTGTTCGGGGGTTTTGCCCAACGTCACAGATGAGCCGCGCGCAGTCGAGCGCAGGTGCGGTCTTCTTCGAGTGAAAACGCCGTGGCGAGCGGGCGCGGCCCGTGCGAAAACAAAACCGCGGTCAGGCGGATCTGGCGCAGCCGCTCGGTCGCGGGATAAGTTTCGCGGGCGAGCGCCTCGAGTTCGACGTCGAGGGCCTTGATTTGGGTGTTGAGCGCGTCGAGGGCGGCGAGCAGCGGGGCCACCAGGGCGGCGTCGGTGGGCGCGAGCTGCGCGCGCGTTTTGCGGGTGAAGGCCAGCGCTTTGATCGAGGACGGCACGAACACCCCGAGGCTCTTCAGCAGGAAGGCACGGAGTTGATGAGGTTGACGCGGCTGCGCACGAGGGCCTCGCGGACTTTGAGCCGCACGAGGGCGCGCTGGGTTTCCTCACTGCGGGGGCGCACCGGGCTGAGCAGTTCGGATCGGCGCGGCCGAGGCGGGCGAGCATCTGCGCGTCTTCGCGGTCGGACTTGGTCTGGCTCTGCGAGATCGCGCGCAGCTTGCGGGCGTTGGCCACGATCACGGGATGGCCGAGCGCGCTCAACAGGCGCGACACCCACGGGCTGTGGGTGCCCGTTTCCCTCACGAAGGTCGCGGCCGGATAGCGGGCGGCGAACGCGGTGAGCACCTCCTTGGCATTGGCGATGGCTTCCTCGGCGACGATGTCGCCGGCTTCGTTCAGGACGCACACCGTGTGGTGGCGATCCCCGAGGTCCAGCCCAATGGTCAGTTTCCCTTCGGCCAGTTTTTCAACAGCAGGTATTTTTGTTTTCATAAGGCGGGCATTATACACCCGCCTTCTCATTCCTACTTGTTCGGCCCTGGGGAAAAGCGCGCGCCGACGGGGGAGCCGCAACGCGAAATCTTCCCGTGGCTAACCTCGGACCTCTTCTTCTGAAGCTGCGCCCGCTCTCGGCGGTCGGAGTTCATGCTGCTCAAAAAAAATCTCTCTTCTGCCGAACAGTGTTATTCGCCCTTACCGCGTTTTTTGGCAGTGGTGCGCAAAAATGGTTCGGTCACGGGCTTGCTGATTTCCGAGTGAGCATTTCCTGATGGGCAATTGCCGACCGTGGGAGAAGGCGGAGGAAGGCAGGCGTCGGTTCAACGCTTTTCTTCCGGCGTGTAGAACGCGCCGAGATGTTTCAGCACTTCCGCCTTCAGTTCCTCGGCGTCGGCCGCGCCGTTGTGGCGCCAGAGGATTTTCCCGCCGGGCGCGATGAGCACGGTGTGCGGGAGCGGGCCGGGCCACGACGGGTCGAGGGCCTGCACGAGCGCGTCGCTGCTCGCGCCGGTGTAGAGGAAGTTGGTGGCGGTGCGGCCCTCGGCGGTGAGCAGGCGCTTGAGGCGCGCGGAGGGGACGGCGTGTTGGTTCTCCAGAAATTTCCTCGCCTGCGGCTGCAGTTTCGGATCGTCCATGCTGATCGTGACGAGTTCGTAGTCGCGGTTGCTAAGGCGGCGGGAAAGCGAGACGAGCGCAGGAAACTCGGCGACGCACGGCGCGCACCACGTGGCCCAGACGTTGACGAGGCGCAGGCGGTTGGAGTCGTTCTTCGCCAGCTTCGCGACGCCCGCCGCATCGATCATTTCAAGATCGACGGGCTCGGCTTTCCATTTTTCGTCGGCCTTGGCGACATCCTCACGCTTGGAGTTCCATTTCGTCGAACAGCCCATGACGATGGTCGTGGGGGTCGTGACGGGTTTGCCGGCGAGCAGCTCGACGACGGCGTTGCGCGCATCGTGCGAGGTCACGCTCTTCAAATCCTCGAAGCGCGAATCGTCCACGCGGCCCACGTAGCGGAGCTTCCGCTGCTGATCGAAGATGAAGACGTGCGGCGTGGCGAGGCAGCCGTAGGCCTTGGCAGTGGCCTGCGTGTCGCCATCGTAGAGATAGGGAAACGGGAAGCCGGCCTCCTTGGCGTAGAGCTTCATCTCGTCGTAGCTGTCGTTGTATTTCGAGTAACCGAGCTCGTCGATACGGACGCTCTCGGGGCTGTTGGGATTGATCGCGACGACATCGAGCCCCTTGGATTTGAACTCCTTCGCGAGCGGGATGAGCCGCGTCTCGGAGGCGTGCGAATACGGACAGTGGTTGGAGAGGAAGACCACCATCAGCAGCTTCGAGGATTTGTAGTCGGCGAGCACGTGCGTCTTGCCGTCGATGCCGAGGAGTTTGAAGTCGGGCGCGGCGTCGCCGAGCTTGAGCACGCGGGCATCGGCCGGGAGGCCGCCGGTAATTTCGCCCTTCGCGGCGCCCTTGGACGTGCCGCCTTTTTTATTTTTCGTGTCCTGCGCGGCGGCGGGAAACGCGACCGTGAGTGCGAGGAGCGCGGCGAAGAGGACGTGGGGTAGTTTTGCTTTCATGGATTGAGGTAGGGCGGGCTTCAGCCCGCCTTCAGATCGAATGTGGTGCTGACAAAAAGGCGGGCTGAAGCCCGCCCTACTTTACTTCGCCAGCGACGCCAGCATCCCGCGCACGTAGCCGACGGATTCGGCGAGGCCGGTCACGGGATTGCCGGCGACCTTCTCGTATTCGAACGCAACCACGCCCTGGTATTTGATCTCGAGCAGGGCGCGGAGCATTCCGCGGATGTCGAGCCGGCCGGCACCGACCTCGATCGGGACATCCTTCATCGCGCCGGGGACGGCGATGCTGTCCTTCATGTGGACGTCGTGCAGGCGCGCGGCGTATTTCTTGATCGCGGTGATGGCATCGTCGCCAAAGCGCGCGGTGTGGCCGACGTCGATGCAGAGGCCGATGCGCGCATCGAGGGACTTGATGGCGTTCCACGCGACCTCGGGCGTCGGATAGACTTTGTCCTCGGGCCCGTGATTGTGGATGGCGAGCTTCTGGTCGAATTCCTTCACGAGCTTCTCGACGAGCGGGAGCGCATCGAGGTCGGGCTTGCAGACCATCGAAGCCATGCCGGCGGCCTTCACATTCTCGAAGGCCTTGCGGCACTTCGCCTCGTCGTTGGGCAGATTCACGACGCCGGAGCCGGAGAGCGTGAGGCCCGCGGCCTTGAGTTTCGCGCCGACGGCGCGGCACTCGTCGATAGACGCGCCCTCCCAGTTGCAGTGATTTTTGAAGAGCGCGATATTCGAGATGCGCAGCGTCTTCACGGTCGCGATGGCCTCGTC
>JANXSC010000523.1 GCA_025352845.1 Opitutaceae bacterium | reverse complement strand
TTTGGTTTTGTAGGCCAGCTCGCTTGCGAGCGCTCCGACTCAGCGCTCGCAAGCGAGCTGACCTACGATGGACACACGGCTTCGGGCCTTAACTCAACGGCAGTGGGCCAACGGCCGGGCCTACGCCTCCCACCATCACCGTTTACCGGCGATCAAACGCCGCGCGACCGTCACCGCATTGGTGAAACTCGTGGCGCGTGCGATACCTTTGCCGGCGATGCCAAACGCCGTGCCGTGATCCGGGCTCGTGCGCACGTGCGGCAGGCCGAGCGTGACGTTCACCGCCTCGTCGAAATCGATCACTTTCAACGGCGCGAGCCCCTGATCGTGGTAGAGCGCAATCACCGCATCGAATTCGCCGCGGAGTTGCCGCGCGAAGAGCGTGTCGCCCGGCTCGCAACGCGAGAGGCCCGGAAATTCTGCGCGGATTTGTTTTAGTGCGGGCTCGATCATCTCGACTTCCTCGCGGCCAAGGATGCCACCTTCGCCCGCGTGCGGATTGAGCCCGCAGACTCCGATTCGCGGCGTCGCGATTCCCTCAGCGCGACAGAGCGCATCGGCTGCCGCGACCGTGCGCCGCAGCAGAGCCGGGGTAAGCAGTGTCGGCACCTCGCGGAGCGGCACGTGCCATGTCGCGAGCACGACGCGCAGCCGTCCGCCGCAAAACGCCATCACCGGCTCGCCGCCCCAGCGCGCCGCGAAAAACTCCGTCTGCCCGGGAAACGCGTAGCCGATGGCCGCGAGTTCCGCCTTGCTCACCGGGCCGGTCACGACGCCGCAAAACTCGCCTCGTTTACAACCCTCGGCCGCCCGCTCCATCGCGGCCCACGCGACGAGCGCGCCCTCGCCGCTCGGTCGTCCCGGCACGGCGGAAAATTCCGCGGGGCCGATGGCGATTTTTTCCGCCGCAGTGTCGAGCGTCGCGAGCCAGCCCGCCGGCCCGATCACGGCCACGTCGCGGGCCGCGTCCCGATTCGTGGCGAGCCACGCCGCGATGATCTCCGGGCCGACCCCGGCCGGATCGCCGCAGGCGAAGGCGAGTTTTGCGTCAGAGTTTTTCACCACAAAGACACCGAGGCACAGAGAACAAAACCGGGGGCGGCTGGAAATGCAGGGGGGTTTCTCCGTGCCTCTGTGTCTCCGTGGTTAGTTTTCATTTTCTTCCTTGGCGCGTCGCGGTCGCGCGAAGCTGCGCTTTCCCCCGGCGAAGAACTCGAGGAAGCGCTTCGCCTCCGCCGCCTCAAACGCCCCCGCCGCGAGCCGGGCCGCCGCGACGTCGCGGATATTGCCCGGCGTGAAATACACGTCGTGAAACGCCGCCTTCAGCTCCGCGATCGCCCCGCGGCTGAATCCCCGCCGCTTCAATCCGACGGCGTTGAAGCCGATCACGTCGTCGCGCTCCGCGACCATCGTGAAGTGCGGCACGTCGCGCGTGATCGAAGCGTGGCCCGCGACCATCACGCTCTCGCCGATGCGACAGAACTGGTGCACCGCCGCCCCGCCGCCGAGAAACGTGTGGTCACCGACGCTCACGTGGCCCGCGAGCAGCGCGGCGTTCGCGAGGACAACGTTGCTGCCGAGTTCGCAATCGTGCGCGACGTGGCTGGCCGCCATCAGAAAACAATTCTCGCCCACCACCGTCGCCTTCCCCGCGTGAATCGAGCGGTTGATTGTCACGTGCTCACGCAGCACGGTGCCCACGCCGATGCGCACGCCCGCATCCGTCGCGCAGTCGAACTTCAAATACTGCGGATCACCGCCGATGACGGCGAACGGATGCACGACGACGCGGTCGCCGAGCACGCAGTGTTTCGTGACGATCGCGTGCGCCATGATCTCGCAGTCGGCGCCGAGCTGCGCGCCAGACTCCACAATTGCGGAGGGGTGAATCGTCGTCATACGGAAAATCTCAACGACCGAAAAGCGAACATATCATCTGTGGCTGGCATGAGATTTTTTGGTTTTTTTGGCGTTTGGCCGTTTGTAATTTGGGATTTCCCGCCGCGCTCACTGCGGTCGCGCTTTGCGCGCCGCCCCTTCGCGCGCGGCGGGCAGATTGAGCTGCGTGTCCTTGAGCAGGTCGTAGTTTTTCAGGAGCCGCATCACCTGCAGCGTGTCGCTCTTCGAGTAGTTCTGGTTGATTTCGATTTTCTCCAGCAGGTCGAGGAGCATCGCGCGAAACGAGATGATGGCGTCGACGCCCGCCTGCTTCAGCATCTCGACGCTCTGCGAGCGGAACGGCTCGGCCGTCGGCAGGCTCGGCAGCACGAGAATTTTCGTCAGGGTTTCCCCGGCGTCGTCCGCAGGGTCCGACGGAAAAAACCGCGCCGCCTCCTTGAGCACGTTTTTCTGAAGGAAACTAAATATCTCCGGGCTGCTCTTGAGCATGGTCGGGCTGAACACACCCGTGTGCCAGCCCTTCACCGCCACGATCGCCTTCTGCACGAAGGGCAGCTCGTTCGAGAAAAGAAAAAAATCCGGCTTCCGTGCCGTGCGATCCCAGGACGGATTGAACACCATCAGATCGATCTCCTCTTCGGCGTGCTTGCGACGGGCGGACACCTGATATTTGCGGGCCTGGCGGACGAGAAATCCGTTCTGCTCGAAATATTCGCGGACAATGCCTTCATCAATGGCGGACATGGTGGATTTTCGATTTTGGATTCTCGATTTTCGATTTCAGGCCAAAGGCAAATTGGAAATCGGAAATCTTAAATCACAAATTAACCGCCCGCCCCCACTTCGCGGAAGCTCGCCTCGACCAGCGCGGGTGGCACGTCGCCCTGCGTCGCCGCTTCGCCGAGTTTGTTCAGCACCACGAAGCGCAGCCCGCCGGCGCGCACCTTTTTGTCGCGCGTCATGGCCGCGTGCAGCTCCGTGTAGGCCAGCGGCGCTCGCAACCGCCCTGGCAGCGCATGCGTCGCGACCACGCGTTCCACGCGAGCGACGTCACCCGCAGTCACAAAACCCAACTTCTGCGAGAGCCGCGCCGCCGCACTCAGCCCGATCGCGATGGCTTCGCCATGCAGATACTCGCCGTAACCTGCGGCATTCTCGATCGCGTGACCGAAGGTGTGGCCGAGGTTGAGGAGTGCGCGCCCGCCTTCCTTCGCGGTCTCGCGTTCATCGGCCTCGACGATTCGTGCCTTCAGCGCGCAACAGCGCCGGATCACCGCAGCGAGTTCCGGGCTCGCGACGGTGAGCGGTGTTTTTTCCAACTGCGCGAACAACTCCGGATCGCCCAGCAGCCCATACTTGATCACCTCGGCCATTCCGGCGGCGAACTCCCGCGACGGCAGTGTGGCGAGCAGGTTCGTTGAGATGAAGACCCCCCGCGGCTGGTGAAACGCCCCCACGAGATTTTTGCCGGCCGCGATATTGATGCCCGTTTTTCCGCCGACCGAACTGTCCACCATGGCGAGCAGCGTCGTCGGGACCTGATAAAAATCTATTCCCCGCAAATAACTCGCCGCCGCAAATCCCCCGAGATCACCAATCACTCCTCCGCCGACGGCGAACAGCACGCCACCGCGATCCAGTTTCGCTTCCACGAGAAAATCGAGCACGCGACCGAGCCCCGCGAGCGACTTCGTCCCCTCACCCGCCTCGACCGCGAGCACCGGTGCATCGCCAAACATCGCCCGCAATGCAGCGGCCTGCGCCGCCGCCACGCGTTCGTCGGTCAACACCGCGACGCGGCGTCCGGAGGCTGCGAGTTCGCCCACCGCGGCTTTCACGTCGGCACACAAATCTACTCCGAAACGAATCGGATAACTGCGCTCACCCAGATTGACGCGAAGCGTGTCGGCCATTCCCCGTTAAACGGACGCCCGGAAGCGAGGTCGAGGACAAGTTGGCCGCAGGAGTATCGCGGCGGACCCGCATTTTCCGTCATAAGTGCGAATCGCGAAAAATTTTATTGCCGATCGCTCGGTTCGCGTCCACTTCTCTGAAAGTTGCCACGGTGGATTGACGCGCGAGATGCCGCACCACCCAGGCGGAGTGCCGCGAGTGATTCGCGCCCCGCACGCAGGGATCGACACCGGTGATAGGTGCGCCCCGGCAGTCAAAGGAGACACCGTCGCATGCACCTCCTGTCTGCGTGCACCCAGTTCCCATCTAACAAATCTACCTCGTGAATAATCGCCACAGCTCCCATTCCCGGCCCAACCCGACACGTGCCAACGTCCGTGCCGCCGCTGCGTGGCCCAACCCTCTTAGCCCCTAACTCGTCCGCCATGTTTTGCTCGCCCTGTTCCTTGCGCTCCTCGTCGTGCGCCGCGCTGATTGCGCTGGCGACTATGGCGGGACTTTCGCGCTTCGAACCGGCCTCCGGAAAGTCCGCCGCCGCCTCGCCTCTCGCCCGCGCACGACAGACCATCAGCGTCACCTCTCTCTCGCGCGCGCAATTTTATCCGGTCGCGATGCAGGCCCTCGCGCCGCAGTTCCGCGTTTCGCGTCCCTCGATCGACTTCGCCAGCGACCACCGCGGCGGCGATTCGCCTCTCGCTTTGCTCTTCATCACGCCGGGCGAGTCGTGGCGACCGATCGCAGCGCCAGTGACCGCGCCTCTGATTTCCCCTGCTGCGGTGCAGCCGGCGCGCTCCGCCCGCCGCCACTCCTATCCCTATGCCGTCGGCCCTCCGCGTTGCAAGTCCCACAAGCCACTTCGCGCGGCCGGAACCGAGGTGCCCGGCGATTCGTGCGCGCGTCGCAGCCAAGTTTCGCGAATCGCCCCCACTTCCATTTCCATTCCTAGCGCGCTGCTGATGCATGCGCTCGATTCAGGCCCACCGTCGGCCAAGTCGACATTCTTCCCGAGTTCCGCCCTGCGCGGCGAACCGGCCTTTCTCTGCCGACCCACCTACGCCGCTGCTGCGCGTGGCCGGAGCGGCCCCGTCACTTTTCCCGCATGAAAACAAACCGCATCCCAACCTCGGTCGCGTTCGCGCGACTGCACCTCCTCGCTCTGGCCGCATTCTTGCTCGGCGGCGCCGCGCCTCGCGCCTTTGCCGACGAAAACTATTTCGGCTACACCTACGGCGCCGAAATCCTACCGAAGGGTCACTGGGAAATTTACCAGTGGGCCACCTCGCGCACGGGCAAGGCCGGCGGCTCCTATCGCGCCCTCGATCTCCAAACCGAGATCGAATACGGTTTCACCGACCGGTTGCAGGGCTCGTTTTATCTCAACGCGATCAAACACGACATCTCCCGCGTCAGCGGTTTCGACAACCGCGACCAAACTCGCTTCAACGGCCTGCAGGGCGCGCTGAAATACAATCTCCGGAGCCCCTACAAAGGCGGCCTCGGCGTGGCCGTTTACCTTGAGCCCGGCTACAAACGCTACAGTGCGAAGAGCGGCGAGCGCGTGGATACTTTCTTCCTCGAGCCCAAGCTGATTCTCCAAAAAAACTTCCTGGACGACACGGTGATCTGGGCCGCCAACTTCAGCGCGGAGTTCGAGCGCGAGCACCATCTCGAGGAAAAGGAGTGGGAGAGCGAACTGGAATTGCAGTTCAGCACGGGCCTGAGCTACCGCTTCGCGCCGAATTGGTTTGTCGGGGCGGAAGCGCTGGCCACGTCGGCATTCGAACGCATGCATCTCGACGCGCTCGGGGAATACGGCATCTTCGCCGGACCGAATCTCCACTATGCGAACAAACAATGGTGGGCCACGCTCACGGTGCTGCCACAGCTCACCGGCTGGCCCGAGAACAAAGGTCGCCGCGATCTCGAACATTTCGAGAAACTACAGGTCCGGCTCAAGGTCGGCGTGAACTTCTGATCGATTCTCGTCCACCTCATGCGCACGAAATGGTTAGCGGTGCCCGTGGTTCTCGCCGCCACGACCTCCGGTTACGCCACCGTCTACCTGACGGTCGAGCAGGCGCAGCAGGCGATCTTTCCCGGCGCAAAGTTTACATTCGCTCCGGTGAAGCTCGACGCGGCACAGCGCAAAGCCATCGAGAAACAGAGTGGTGTGCGCGTGCGCTCGGCTGAACTTCAAGCCTGGCGCACCAGCGACAGCGGCTGGTTCTTCGTCGACGAGGTGCTCGGCAAACACGAATTCATCGCCTATGCCTGCGGCCTCGACGCCTCCGGCGCGGTCGTGGGCGTGGAGATTCTCGACTACCGCGAAACCTACGGCGGTGAGATCCGCCAGTCGAAGTGGCGTGCGCAGTTCGCCGGCAAAACTGCGCGCGACCCGCTCAAGCTCGACGCCGAAATCAAAAACATCTCCGGTGCCACGCTCTCGTGCCGCCACGTGACCGACGGCGTGAAACGCCTCCTCGCCCTGCATGACCTCGTGCTCAAAAACCTCCGCTGAACTCCGCCGCGCCCGCCCGCTGCTCGGCACACTGGTGGAAATCCGCGCACGCGGCGTCGCGCCCGCCACGCTCGACGCCGCGTTCGCCGCCGTCGCGCGCGTGCATGCCCGCATGAGCCCGCACGAGCCCGCAAGCGATGTCGCCCGCCTCAACCGCGCCCGCGCCGGCGAAACGCTGCGCATCGATGCGTGGACTTGGCGGGTGCTCGCCGCCGCCCAGCGCCTCGCGGAAAAATCGCACGGCGTGTTCGATGTCACCATCGCGCAAAGTAGCACAGGCGTCCCGCCCGCCGGCTGCACAACTGCTGGCGCGGACGCCTGCGCTACGCGCGCTGGCGACTGGCGCGACCTCGTGCTCCTGCCGCGCCCCCGCGTGCGCGTCGCGCGCCCGCTGCGCCTCGATCTCGGCGGCATCGCCAAGGGCTTCGCCGTTGATCGTGCGCTCGCGATCCTGCGCGCGGCCGGGGCGACGAGCGGCGTCGTCAACGCCGGCGGCGATCTGCGCGTGTTCGGCGCGGCGGCCGAACGCGTCGTCGTCCGCCATCCCGCCGCGCCGGGCAGGCTTATCCCGCTCGCTCTGCTGCGCGCTGGCGCGCTCGCCACCTCGGCGAATTATTTCGACGCGCCCCGCGCCGCCCGCCTGCGCCGGCCCGACGGCCGGCGCCTCTGGCTCGGCCGCGGGAGCGTGAGCGTCCGTGCGCCCACTTGCCTGCTCGCGGACGCGCTCACCAAAATCGTCGCGGCCATCGGGCCGCGCCGCGCGGAGCCGCTCTTGCGCGCGCATCGCGCGTCCGCGCTCGTGCTCACGCGCGATGGCCGCATCTGCACCTCGGAGGAATTTCGCGATGCGGCGTGAAGCGCTCCGGCTCAGCCCGCGCCACCGGCGCTGGTTCTACGGCGTGATGCTCGCACTCTTCGCGAGCGGCGCCCTGTGGCTCGCGTTGCCGGGCGATGCCGACGCGCCTCATCCGCTCGCCCCGACGCTCCTGCGCATCCACGGTGCGGCTGCGATGGCCGCACTTGCGCTTTTCGGCACGCTGCTGCCGCTGCACGTCCGCCGCGGCTGGCGCGCGAATACCAATCGCAGCACGGGTGCCGTGATGGTCTCAGCCTTTGTGCTGCTCGCGGTAAGCGGCTACGCGCTCTACTATGCCGGCGGCGAACACTTCCGCCACGCCGCCGCGCTCGCACACGACGCCCTCGGGCTCGGGCTGCCGATGCTCCTCGTGTGGCACATCGCGCGCGGCCGGAAGTCGCGCCCGTAGCACCCGGCCGTTTCCACGCACGGCACGCAGCCCATCTCAGACTCGCGCAGTGATCAAGCCAGCGCCGAATCGTGTTGTCGCCGGGCTCAACGTCGCATCAATGATCTTGCCTGTGATCGTCTGCCTCGTGCGCTGCTCATTGCCGGCAAGATTGCTCCTGCCTTGCGCGCGAGACGGCGGGCCACCACTGGTTATCCGCATGAAGTTTCTTCCGCGATGCGTCGCAACGGCAGGCTTATTTCTGCTTTGCCCGCTCGCGCACGCGATCGACGACGATCCGCCTCCGCCGGTGCAACCGACGGTGACGATCCATAGCGGCGACACCGGCGGCACGATCTTCGGCGAGAAACCCGATCCGAAAAAAACGCGTCGCTACTATGTGGCGGCCGAATCGGTGCCTTGGGATTTCGTGCCCGCCGGCCGCGACTTGGTTTGCGGGCTCACGCTTTCCCCCGCCGTGATCGCCAACCGCGAGCGCCCGAAGCTCCGCTACATCCAATACACGGACGAGACGTTCACCGCGCGCGTGCTGCCGAATCCGAGTCTCGGCGTGATGGGCCCCGTGTTGCGTGGGGTCGTCGGCGAATTTTTAGTCGTCACGTTTCTCAACCGCACGACCCAACCGGTCTCGATGCATCCGCACGGCGTCCGCTACGACAAGCACAGCGAGGGCGCCTACTACCGGCCCAATCCCGGTCGCGGTGCCGCCGTCGAGCCGGGGGCCAAGTTCACCTACGTCTGGCAGCTCGACGAAAGCTCCGGGCCGCTGCCGAGCGAGCCGAGTTCCAAGGGCTGGCTCTATCACAGCCACGTGCTCGGCGACTCGGAAACCAACCTCGGCCTGATCGGCACGATCATCGTCACCGATCCGAAGCGCGCGCGGCCCGACGGCACGCCCGCCGACGTGGATCGCGAGTTCGCGACGCTGTTCATGATTTTCGACGAGAGCGGGCTTGATCCGTTCCTCGCCCCGGTCGCCACGACTCCAGTCGCCGCTACGACCACTACCGTCACCACCACGCCGGCTGCGGCCACGCCAGCCGTTCCTCCCACGCCGCTGAGTTGGGCAAGATCCCAGAAACTCATGCAGGAAGGCGAGCGCCCCTCGATCAACGGCTACCTCTTCGGCAATCTGCGCGGGCTCGAAATGAACGAGGGCGAGCGCACGCGCTGGTATTTGTTCGCGCTCGGTTCGGAAACGGACTTTCACACCGCGCACTGGCACGGCCTGCGCGTCATCGAGGAAGGCCGGCGCCGCACCGATGTGGTCGAGCTGCTGCCCGCCACGATGAAAACCGCCGACCTGCTCGCCGACAACCCGGGCTCCTGGCTCTACCATTGCCACGTCGCCGAGCACATGCGGGAGGGCATGTTCGCACGCTTCACGATCCATGAGCGCGGCGCGGTGGGTGTCAGCCGCGCGCCCGAGGTGGCGTTTCTCGGCCTGCCCGCCGCGACCCGCTCCATCCGCATCGATCGCGCCGAGGCCTTGCTCAATCTCGTCGTCATGCCCGCCCGTGCCGACGTTATCATCGAGGGCGTCATCGCCGCGCCCGAGCCGTTTTCCGTCCTGAAAAACAGCGTGCGCGTCCAGTTCGCAGGCAGGGCAACCGTTTTTCAGTTGAACGAGCAGGGCCTCGGCCGGGAGCCGCGCGCCATGCTGCGGATCAGCAACACCGAGGAGACAAGCCTCGTGCGCGGCGGCCAGCTCGACTTTCAACTCACTTACAGCGGTGCCGACTGGCTCGACAACGTCCGGCCGCCGGGCGCCGCCGGGATGGGAGCGTCCGCGCCGCCCCTCTCCGTCCCCCTCGTGATCGACATCGGCTCCGCGCGCCATACGGCCGTCCTCAGCATCGTCTCGCGGGTGCAAGAACCCGACTTGAAGCACGGCAGCGAGCGGAAATAGCCCGTCGGGGCGGGCTCGAAGTCGCTGGCTGCGCCCCGGAACGTGCGCCCGCGCAATTTCGCGCTGGTTCCGCTCGGTCCGATTTGCTTCGCTCGTCGTTCTTTCGCTCCCATGAAAAAAGCCCGCTCCCACTTCAACCTCCCCGCCATCGCCTACGAAGGCCCGAAGACCGACAACGCCCTCGCGTTTCGCCACTACCATCCCGAGGAGGTCGTCGGCGGGAAGACGATGGCGCAGCACATGCGGTTCTCCATCGCCTACTGGCA
>JANXSC010000466.1 GCA_025352845.1 Opitutaceae bacterium | reverse complement strand
CTCCTCCTCCAGAACGGAAAGCGCTGAATTTCGCGGAGTATGCCATGGAGAGGAGAGACACTCCGTGCGCCCACACCGCTACCCAGCAATTCCCCAAATCCAACCGCGGTGATTTTTGGTCCTAATCAAGCACGGGCCAATGCTGCCGCAGCTTACGGCGCACAAAGCGCACACTCGCCTCAAGCTGCTCCATCCCATCGACCCCGTCCTCAATGCTCACCCAGCTGTCGAAGCCCACGCTGCGCAGCGTGGAAAAAATGGCGTCGTAGTCGTTCAACCCTTTGCCGATTTCGCCATGGCGCAGGCGTTTGGCGTAGCCTTCGGCCCCACCCTCTTCGCGCCTCAAATCATCCAGCGTGCCCTCAATCAGAAACCGGTCGCTGGCGTGCATCGTCAGCACGCGGTGCTTTACCCGTCGCAATAACTCCAGTGGATCATCACCCGCGAGAAAGGCGTTGCTCGGGTCGTAGTTTACCCCGAAGCGTGGATGTTGGATGCGCTCCACCAGTTCGCAAAACACGTCCATCTTTTGCGCAAACTCCGGGTAGCTCCAAAAATCATCCTTGTAGTGGTTTTCGATGATGAGCGTGACCCCGCACGCCTCCGCCTCCGGCAGACACGCCTCGATGCTCTCGACCACCAGCGAAATCCCCCGCTCGCGCGTCAGCTCCGGTCGGCGCTGGCCGGAAAGCACGCGACAGAATTTCGCGCCCAGCGACGCGGCCATCCGAATCCAGTGTTTCTCTTTCTCGATTTCGCGACGGCGGAAAGCCTCGTCAGGATGCGAAAAATCCGGTGAGCAGCACAGCATCGGAATCACCATCCCGCGACTTTCAACTTCACGGCGCGCGTGCGGCCAGCGTGCCGGGTCGGCGAGCTCCAGCATGCCGCTGTAATATTCCAGCCCGTCGAGTCCAAGGGGCGCGGCGAGATCGACCCATTCGCGCAGGGTCATCGTGCCGTCCTTGACGAGCTGGCGCATGAACGCCTTCGGAAATGCGGCGAGTTTCGGCATGGAGTGCGGATTTACTTGGCTGCGGCTTTGTTCGGATTTCGCCCAATGATCGAATACTGCTCCAACTCCAAGACCGACCCGCTGATCGGCCGCGACTCGTCGCCCAGCCAGTAAACCGCCGCCGCCGCGATTTCCTCCGGCATGATCAGGCGACCCGACGGCGCGAACTGTTCCGGCAGCGTCGTAGGCCAATCCGCCGCCATGCCATGCTCAATCTGATGTGCATACTCGCGGTCGGTAAGAACCCAGCCGACGTTGAGGTGGTTGACGCGCACGCGGTCGGCGCAGTGGGCGTTGGCCAAGTTGCGCGAGAGCGTCTGGAGCGCGCCTTTCGACAGGCTGTAATCGAGCAGGTTGGCCTGCCCGCTGTGCGCATTGATCGAGCCGATGTTGAGCACGCTGCCCTCGGTGGTCTTCAGATAAGGCAGCGCCGCCTGAATCAGCAGCATCGGCCCGCGCACATTCACCGCCATCATCCGGTCGAAAAACGCCGCATTCGTCGAGGCGAGCGAGCTGCGCGCAACAATCGCCGCATTGTTCACGAGGCCGTCGATCTGGCCAAAGGCCCTCACGGCTGCCGCCACGATGCGCGGCGCGCTCATCGCGTCGCCGAGATCGTCGAGGTGCAGGGCGGCCGAGGCCGCACCAAGCTTCGCCAACACGGCTTCGCCATCCGCGCGCTCGATGCCATGCACCAGCACGCGCGCACCCTCGGCGGCCGCGCGCTCCGCGATCGCGCGGCCGATGCCGCTCGTGCCGCCGGTGACGATGATGACTTTGTCGCGCAGTCTCATGAGAAAAATTCCGCAACCACGAATGGACACAAATTCACACAAATGGCGGCCGAGCCGGAGAAGCTCGCTTCCGTTTCGTGTCTATTCGTGTCCATTCGTGGTTCTCCTCAACTTGGCTTGAGCACGGCTTTCACAATTTCGCCCTGGTGCATTTTCTCGAACGCCTCGTGCCACGATTCTAGCGCCCACACCCCGCCGAGGATCGGCTTCACGTTGAGCTGCCCCGACGCCAGCAACGCGAGCACGCGCTCCCACACCGGCCAGTTGTGGCTGAAGCTGCCCTGGAGCGTGACGTTTTTCTGCACGAGTTGATCGAGCGAGAAATTCAGCGGCTGCGGACCCCAACCCACTTTGCTGATCCAGCCGGCCGGGCGCACAAGATCGAGCGCGGTCTTCAACGCCGCCGATGCACCCGCCGCGTCGATCACGCCGTCAGCCCCGAGGCCGTCGCGCTGCCGCGCCCACGCAGTCGCGTCGCCGACGATCACTTCGCAACCGTAAACTTTCGCCACGTCGAGCCGCGTGCGATCGCGTTCGAGCCCGACGAGCGCGACCTCGGCTCCGGCCAACCGCGCGACCGCCGCGCACAAAATCCCAATCGGCCCCGGC
>JANXSC010000453.1 GCA_025352845.1 Opitutaceae bacterium | reverse complement strand
CAACAAAAAAGCGCGCCGGAAGGCGCGCTGGAAAAGGGTAAAGCGGAAAACCGGGCCGACTCAGTGCGCGGCCGGGGTCTCGGGTTTCTTCGCTTCGACGACCGGCTTGGCCGGCTCGGGCTCCGGATCGTCCCTGGTGGATTTCTTGAATTCCTTGATCGACTGGCCCAAGCCCTTGGCGAGGCCGGGGAGTTTCGCACCGCCGAACAGAACCAGCATGATCACCAGAATGATGATCAGCTCTGGCGCGCCGAGGCCGAGGAAGCCGGCGAAGAAAATGTTGGTCGAGCACATGGTGGGGAAAAGGTAGGCCGGACCTTCGATCTGTAAAGCGGCAAATCCATTTCATGGGGCGAGCCACACAACCTCGTCGCCGGGTGCCGGTTGGCCGGTGAGGATTTTTGTCCCCAGCGTGCGGCCGCGCAGGTAACGCGACGCGCGCAGGCGCGCCGTCTCGCGCAGGTCCGCCGTGCGGGCGATGAGTTCGTTGCCGTCGGCGAGGGCGGAGGCAGGCGCATCGGGGGCGAGTTCTAGGATCGCGAAGCCCTGTTCGCGATCGACGGCGATGATGCGGCCGACGATCAAGCGCGGGCTGGGCAACAGCGCGTCGGCGCCGATCACGGTGGCGGGTTTCACGGGTGGCTTGGCGGCACGGTTGGCGCACGCCCCGCAAAACGAAATAGCCGCCACGAGCGCGAGCAGGTGGGCGGCGGGTTTCATTTTCCCGATCAGCCCTGCGCTCACGCGCAGGGCTTCGGCGACAGGCTCAGAGCTTCGGCAACGGGAAGCCGAGGCCGCCGGGGAGGCTGCCGCCGCCGAGCAGGCCGCTGGACGTGCCGGGCATTCCGCCCATGCCACCCATCCCGCTCATGCCGCCGGGAGCGGAGGAGGGCGTGGGTGCGCCGGGCGGACGCGCGGTCGCGGCAACCTTCATTAGGTTTTGCGCGTTGTCGATTTGCTCGGCGTCGAAGAAGCCGTGGAGCTGGCGGATGCGCGTCGGGTGGCGCATTTTGCGGAGCGCCTTCGCCTCGATTTGGCGGATGCGTTCGCGGGTGACTTTGAATTGCTTGCCGACTTCCTCGAGCGTGCGGCTGTAGCCATCGACGAGGCCGAAGCGCAACGAGAGCACGCGGCGCTCGCGCTCGGTGAGCGTGTCGAGGACATCGATGATCTTTTCGCGGAGGAGCGAATAGGCCGTCATGTCGTAGGGATTCTCGGCGGACTTGTCCTCGATGAAATCGCCAAACGACGTGTCGTCGCCGTCACCGACGGGCGACTGGAGCGAGATGGGCTGCTGCGCCATCTTCATGATCTGCTGCACGCGCTCGACGGGGAGGTTCATCTCGTCGGCGACTTCGTCCGGCGTCGGCTCGTGGCCGTATTCCTGCAGGAGCTGTTTCTGCACCTGCATGACCTTGTTCAAGGTCTCGATCATGTGGACCGGGATGCGGATGGTGCGCGCTTGGTCGGCGATCGAGCGGGTGATGGCCTGACGGATCCACCACGTGGCGTAGGTGGAGAATTTGTAGCCGCGGCGATACTCGAATTTCTCGACGGCCTTCATGAGGCCCATGTTGCCCTCCTGGATGAGGTCGAGGAAGGAGAGGCCGCGGTTCGTGTATTTCTTCGCGATGGAGATCACGAGGCGGAGGTTGGCCTCGACCATCTCGGTCTTGGCCTTGTGGGCCTCGCCCACGTGGATCATCGTCTGCTTGACGACGGCGACGAGTTCGGCGGGCGGGAGGCGGTGCTGCGCCTCGATTTGCCTGAGGCGCGCGTTGATGGACTTGGTGTCGATGGCGGCGTCCTTCTTCGTCTTCGGGTGCTTGGAGCGATCAACCTGCTGCTGGAACGACTCGATTTCCTCGATGGTGGGACGGAGGTTTTCGAGGTATTCCTCGTAAACCTTCAGCTTGAAATAGAACTTGGCGAAGAAGGAGCGGAGGACGTTCTCGCGCTTCTTGAATTTGGAGTGGACCTTTTTCTTTTCCGCCTCGCCCTTGGCGTGAAGGTATTCCTCCCAGCCCTCGGCGACGGTGGCCTCGGATTTCAGGGTGTTGCCGACGAGCTTTTCGAGGCCCTTGAAATACGCCTCGCGCGACTCGATCTTCTTGTCGATGACGACGCGGTCAAAGCGCTCCTCGCGGTTCAACAGTTTTGCGCCGAGGCCGCCGATGTAGCCGCCGATCACCGCGGCCTGAAAGAGCGCCTCCTGCGCCTTGAGCTCCGCGTTCTCGATGCGCTTGGAAATTTCCACTTCCTGCTCGCGCGTGAGCAGCGGCACCTGGCCCATCTGCTTGAGATACATCCGGACCGGGTCGTCGAGGATGTCGTTTTGCGACGTGCGCGATTCCTCTTCTTCGGCCTCTTCCTGGCGCTGCTTGTAGTCCTCGACCTGATCGGGCTCGAGGATCTCGATCTCGAGGTTTTGGAGAATGGAGAGGACGTTATCGATCTCTTCCTGGTTTTCGACGGACTCGGGCAGCGCCTCGTTGATATCGTCGAACGTGAGATAACCCTGCTCCTTTGAGAGCCGGATGAGGTTGCGGATCTTGTCGTTGATGCCCCCGGGTGCGGCGTTTTCCGCGCCGGCAGCCCCGCCTTCCGCGGAATTGGGCGTGGTTTTGGCGAGAGCGGCCTCGACGGCTTCGGACTGGGAGGAATCGGCGGACTTGGACTTGCGCGGCATGGGAAAGGTGGAAGACGACCTAAAAGGGAAAAACGACCTAACGACGAACGCGGAAACGGTCAAATGACCGCGGCCAAAACGAGTGGTGCGCGGAGCAGGCGTTGCAGTTCGGAACGTTCTTTCAAGAGTGAAATTGGGTCAGATTCACTGTCCGCATGGGGGTTGGCCAAAGCAAGTTCTATTTCCCGGAGCCGGGGCTCCAGCGCGCGGGTCCGCAGCTGTTTCAGGCCCTCTTGGGCGACCTTCGCCGGATCGTCGATGACAGGCGTCTCGAACATGAGGTTCGCCACCAGCGCGCGCTCCTCGGGCGTCTCGAGCAGCGCGTCGAGATGATCGCGGCCCGGCCAGTTATCGTGCTCGAACTCGCCGAGGAAACGGTTGAGCAGCGCCCCCGCGACATGGCCGTTGTCGATCCACTCGTGAGGGAGCGAGTGACTGAGGGTCTTGCCGATGGATTCGAAATGGAGGCAG
Source organism: Opitutaceae bacterium (assembly GCA_025352845.1). Lineage (GTDB taxonomy): Bacteria > Verrucomicrobiota > Verrucomicrobiia > Opitutales > Opitutaceae > ER46. The sequence continues at coordinate 1,299 of JANXSC010000453.1, read as the reverse complement.
AGGAGAAGGAGGTGGCGCTCGGGCGAGTTCGTGCCGCTGATGCTTTCGGTGGCAGGGCCGGACGATGGGGCCTCGGAGTCAGGCGGTGGCGAATCCGAGTGCGGGGCGGGGCGGGCGGCGGCCTGCCGGCTCTGGCGCTGGAGGAAGACCTGAAAGTCCTTTTGCGCGGCGGCGAGCGGGAGCCGGAGCTGCGAGGCGGTCTCGTTGATAAACTGCGAGCGCGTGACCTCACTCTCGGCGTTGGCGATGATGTCGAACATCGCCAACGCGGCGCGCGATTTTTGTTCGGCCGATGCAGCCGTCGGCCCGGGGAGGGCGGCGCGACACGCAAACGCCATCGCGCTCTGCGCTCCGCGCCGCACCTCGTCGTAGCCCGCAATCCCGCGTTCGAGAAACAAGAGATCGGGGTCGAGTTTTTCGGCGCCGGCGAGGGTGAGGAAACGCACCTCAAGACTCGCCTTCAGCGCCATCGGCAGGAAGCGGAGCGCGGCCTTCTGCCCCGCGCCGTCGCTGTCGAAGAAACACTCCACCTGCGTGTGATAGCGCCGCAGCAGCACGAGCTGGCTCTCCGTGATCGAGGTGCCCTGCGGCGCGATCGCGGTCTTGAGGCCCACGCTCCAGCAGCGCAGCGCGTCGAGCTGGCCCTCGACGAGCACGAAGGGTTTGCCGTCACCGACGGCGGTGCGCGCGCGATCGAGATTAAACAGGAGGTTGCCCTTGATGAAAATCGGCGTCTCGGGCGAGTTCACGTATTTCGCCTCCTTCGCCGGATCGTCGTCGGGTGTGCGCTCGGTCTGGCGGGCGGTGAACGCCACGACGCGTCCCTGATGATCGCGGATGGGAATCATCAGCCGTCCGCGGAAGCGCGGGCGCAGCGCGTGCAACGTGATCGCGGTGTCCTCGTAGATGAAAAACAACCCGCAGCGGCGCAGCGCCTCCTCGGAATATTTTTTGCGCAGCAGCGCCGCGGCGAGGCAGCTGCCGGTTTCGTCGGCCGCGCCGATCTTGAATTCGTCGGCGAGCTCCATCGGGAAGCGGCGCTTCTCGGTCCAGAGCGTGCGGAAAAAATCGCCCGTGGCGTCCTTCGCCTTGAACGCCTGATAAAAATGCTCCGCCGCCGCGTCGTGCAGATCGAAAATCTCCTGCCGCAGCGAGCGCTCCTCGCGGCTCGGGCCGCCGGAGCCCTCCTCGTATTCGATCACGATGTTGAAGCGCTTGCCGAGCGCCTCGACGGCCTCGGAGAAATTGAGCTGCTCGGTGTCGCGCACAAACGTGATCGCGTCGCCGGCCTTCCCGCAG
>JANXSC010000387.1 GCA_025352845.1 Opitutaceae bacterium | reverse complement strand
GCCTACACCGCGTCTTCCCCGACGGCTAGGATTGCATCGGACATTTATTACAAGGCCCGTTTGGAAAACGTGCCGGAATTCCGGTTCAATTTCTTCGGCAAATATACGCTGACCGAAGACCTCGTCGGCAACTACGGCCGGGGCGTTTCCCTCGGCGGTGGCATGCGCTACTCGTCCAAGACCGTCGTCTCCCGCTCCGTCGACTGGAACCCGCTCGCCGGCGGCTATCAAGCGGGCAACTACATGGTCTTCGATGCCACGATCGGTTATCCGTGGGAAGTCCTCGGCTACCGGCTGACGAGTTCCCTTGGTATCTACAACCTGACGGACAAGAAATATTCCGAAGGTTCCTTCGCGATGTCTCCGGCCCGCAACTGGCTGTTCACGACCGGAGTCAAGTTCTAGACCGGCCATCCAGTGCGGATTGAATTCACGGGCGGAGACGCAAGTCTCCGCCCGTTTTTTCGCCCGGACTGCAACGCCGCCCGTGGCCGCAAGGTTTTGACTTTCGGCTCGCGGCCTCCGTCATTCTTCTCGCGATGAAAATTTCGATCGGCACGGCCGCGGTGGTTGTGCTCGCGACGATCTTCGCCGCGGGCTGTCAGAGCCGGCGGACGGCGCGAATCCAGGAGAACGGCGCGCTGTTTCAGGGCTTGGATTCGTTTTCGCAGCAGCTGATTCAAAACGGCCTCGTCAACTACGGATTCACGCCGGAGCTCGTTTACATGGCCCTCGGCAAACCCAACCGCGTCGCCGCCGCGGAAACAGCGCAGGGGCGCGTGGAGACGTGGACCTACAAAAACTTTCTCTACACCAATTCGGCCGCCGCCAAATTTGGCGTCAACAACCCCGGCACCAAGCAGCAGCCCGGCCCGATCCTCTCCTCCAGCGCGCCGGGCGGTCCGAGCCTGACGAGCACCAAGACCAGTCCGGTCCAGCCGACCGTCTCCGACATGAGCGATACCCCCATCGCCACGCTCGTCCTCGAACTGCACGGAGGCCGCGTCGTCGCCATCCGCCTCGAGTGACTGGCCGCGCGGCCAGGCTCCCGGGCTAAGAAGCCATCCGAAAAACCATGCACACTGGCCGCCGGGTAGCCGAAGTCGTGAGCCTTTGGCTCGTGCGAAGACGACCGCAACCAAAGTCTCACGACTTCGGCTACGGGGTATTCGGATAGGTTCTCAGGGGCAAACTCCACCCCCGATGCCGACGGTGAATCCAAACTACCCGCGCAGCACCCGCCGTGTCCCGGCCAGCAGCAAGGCACCCAGCAGGGTGGTCGCCCCCACGAGGGACAAACCGTCCGGCGCGTTTTGCGGAACCGCACCGGGCGCGGAAATCGAAAAATCGTCGATTGCCAGGCCGTCGTCGGAACCCGTCGCGTTGAAATCGTTCCAGCGCAGCCAGAGACTCGTGCCGTTGCTCAGGTTCAGTCCGGTGAGCGTGAAGGTAATCACGGTGCGGTTGGCGGCGGCGTTGCCGTCCAACGCACCGACCGTCGCGGTGGTGTTGGGCGCGACGAAATCGAGTTGATTCGCGTCGGTCCAGGTGCCGCTGGGGCCGATGCCCGTCGCATCCATGCTGAATTGGAAATCGAGATGGTCGGTGCGGCCCTGCGCGCCGAGCCGCCACTGCTCGCCCGTGTAGGAAATCGTCAGCGAGGTGATGGTGCCGCCCGTGGTGTTGGTCACCACCGTGCCAATCGTCGCGATCAGCGCGCCACTTTGGAGCGTGCCGAGGGCGCGGTCGGAACTTGCGGCCGCGCCGAAACTGTAGGTGTCGCCGGTGGTCGAGCTGCCCGTCCCGGCCGTGCCGGCTGTGTAGGTCGTGTTGGCGGCGGACCCGGTTTCAAGCAGAGACCACCCCGTAGGCAAAGTGCTACTGGTGCCGGTGCTCGCGAGGGTGTTGAAATCCTCGGTGAGCGTCAGGTTGAACTGATTGATCGTAACAGCGGCGACCGGGGCGGCCGCGGCGACTAACAACAAAGCAATTTGGGGAATACGAACCGGAAACATAACGGCGATAGGGGGACGATTGCCGTGAAGCCGGTCTGGAGGGGTTCCGACCCCAAGATTCCGACGCCAAACGCAATTGCCAGTCAAGTGCCTTTTTGAACAGGCGAAAGAAAATTGTGGGCGACCGTGGGCGCAGCTCAATTTTCTCCAAACCCACGGGCGGGACGCCCGTGCCACGTAGCATGGGCGTCCCCTGCCTATCTCGGAAAACTCAGGTCGAGCGGCGACCGTGCGTGCGCGGCCTTTCTCCTTTGTAGGCCCGGAAGCTGGGCAGAGCACCCGCCCTTTGGGCGGGTCTGCTACGCGCCTTTCGCGGTTCGTGCGCGCGCAGTGCGCCTGTTTCGTGGTGCCGATTTCGAATCGTCCTACTGACGGGCTTCACGCCCGACGTGTCGGAGATAAACACTGACCTGCAAATTTCAAACTGCCCCACTCCCCCGCACCGCGTCCGTTGACAGCGTTTGCCGGGCGACCGTATCCTTCCCGTCCTATGGAAGCTCAGACCTATGTGTTGGAGTTCGAGAAACCGCTGCGCGAGTTAGGTCGCCAGCTGGGCGAGCTGCGCCAGCGCTCCATCGAGACCAATGTCGATCTCGCGGGCGAAACCCACGCCATCGAGCGCAAAATCGAGACATTGCAACGCGACATCTATTCTAACCTCACCCCGTGGCAGAAAGTCCAGATCGCGCGGCACCCGCGCCGGCCCTACGCCCTCGATTACATCCACGCCATTTGCGAGAACTTCCAGGAATTGCACGGCGACCGCCAGTTCAACGACGACCGCGCGATCATCGGCGGCACGGCCTTTTTCAACGGCGCTGCGGTCATGATCGTCGCCCAACAAAAGGGCCGCGATCCGCGCGAGCGCATCGCGCGGAATTTCGGCATGCCCCAGCCCGAGGGCTACCGGAAAGCCCTGCGGCTGTTCCGGCTCGCGGAAAAATTCAAGCTCCCCGTGCTCACGTTTATCGACACGCCGGGCGCGTTTCCCGGTATCGAGTCGGAGGCGCGCCACGTCTCGGAAGCGATCGCCGTCAACCTCCGCGAGATGGCCATGCTGCGCACGCCGTCGATCTCGGTGGTCGTCGGCGAGGGCGGTTCCGGCGGTGCGCTCGGCATCGGCGTGACCGACCGTGTGCTGATTTTCGAGAACAGCTACTATTCCGTGATCTCGCCCGAGGGTTGCGCCGCGATTCTGTGGAAGGACAGCGCCG
>JANXSC010000345.1 GCA_025352845.1 Opitutaceae bacterium | reverse complement strand
CGAGTATGGGAAACTGTGGGGCGTGCCCTGGGGCATCTCCGAGTCGGGCTACAACCGCACCGACGTGCACCTGAATTACCAATACCGGGCCTTTGGCGTGCCGGGCCTGGGTTTGAAACGGGGCCTCGCCGAGGATTTGGTGATCGCGCCCTACGCCTCCGCCATGGCACTGATGATCGCGCCACACGAAGCGTGTGAAAATCTGGAGCGGCTGGCGGCCGATGGGCGCGCCGGCACCTACGGTTTCTACGAGGCGGTGGACTAAACGCCGTCGCGTCTCCCGCCGGACGAAACGAGCGCCACGATCCGCTCGTTCATGGTGCATCACCAGGGGATGAGCCTGCTCGCCCTGGTGAATGTGCTGCGCGACGGGCCCATGCCGCGCCGTTTCATGGCCTGTCCGCTGTTGAAGGCGACGGAGCTGCTGCTGCAGGAACGCGTGCCGCGCACGGCCGCGAGCGTGTTCACGGAAGATCTGGCATTGGAGAAATCGGGGCCGCTCTCCGCCGAAAGCGAGAGCGTCATGCGGGTTTTCACGAACCCCACCGCGCCGGCGCCGGAAGTCCATCTGCTGTCCAACGGCCGCTATCATGTCGTCATCAGCAGCGCCGGCGGCGGCTACAGTCGCTGGCGCGATCTCGCTGTCACGCGCTGGCGCGAAGATGCCACGCGCGACTGCTGGGGCACGTTTGTCTATCTGCGCGATGTGGCGACCGGGGAGTTTTGGTCCACCGCGCATCAACCCACCGCGCGCCCGACGAAGGGCTACGAGGCCATCTTCACGCAGGCGCGCGCGGAGTTCCGCCACCATCACGCCGACCTCGATGTCCACACCGAGATCTGCGTGTCGCCGGAGGACGATGTGGAGCTGCGGCGCATCACGCTCACCAATCGTTCGTCGGTGGAGCGGGTCATCGAGCTGACCAGTTACGCGGAGGTCGTGCTCGCGCCGCCGGCGGCGGACGCGGCCCATCCCGCCTTCAGCAATCTTTTCGTGCAAACGGAATTCGCGCGCCAACGCTCCGCGCTGCTCTGCACCCGCCGCGCGCGTTCCGCGGACGAAAAACCGCCATGGCTCCTCCATCTGATGGTGGTTCTGGGGGCGGCCCCGGGCGATCTCTCCTGTGAAACCGACCGCTCGAAATTTGTCGGGCGCGGCGGCACTTCGGCCAACCCGGCGGCGATGCAGAGCCCCGCGCCCTTGTCGAACACCGTGGGCTCCGTGCTCGATCCCATCGTCTCGCTCCGGCGCACGGTCACGCTTCCGCCCCACGAGACCGCCGTCATCGGCCTGGTGCTGGGCATGAGTGACAGCCGGGAGAACGCGCTGGCGCAGATGGAAAAATATCAAGGCGCGCGCATGGCGGAACGCGCCTTCGACCTCGCGTGGACACACAGCCAGGTGACGTTGCGCCAGCTCAATGCCACCGAGGGCGAGGCCCAGCTCTACGGCCGCCTCGCGAGCGCGTTGATCTATGCCGACTCCGCCCGGCGCGCCAGCCCCGGCATTCTGCGCAACAACCGGCGCGGCCAGAGCGGCCTCTGGAGCTACGGCATCTCCGGCGACGCGCCGCTCGTCCTGCTCCGTATCAGCGACGGCACGAAAATCGAGATCGTGCGGCAGTTGATCCAGGCACACTCCTACTGGCGCATGAAGGGGCTCGCCGTCGAACTCGTCATCGTGAACGAGGATGTTTCGGTTTACCACCAGTCCCTGCACGATCAGATCATCAGCCTGATTTCCTCCGGCATCGAAGCGCACCTGCTCGACAAGCCGGGCGGCATCTTCGTCCGCCGCCTCGAACAAATCTCCCACGATGATCGCGTGTTGCTGCAATCCGTCGCGCGCGTGGTGCTCGACGACGAACAAGGAACTCTGGCGGAGCAACTGGAGCGGCGGAGCGTCCTCGAGCCGCTCGTGCCGGCGCTGTCGCCCACGCGTGCCGCGTGGCCTGATCCATCCAAACCGCTTCCGCCGCGGGATCTGATCTTCACGAACGGACTCGGCGGATTCACCCGCGACGGCCACGAATATGTCATCACGCTCCAGGCCGGGCAGACGACGCCCGCGCCGTGGGTCAACGTGATCGCGAACCCAGTTTTCGGCACCGTCGTCTCGGAAAGCGGCGCGGCCTACACGTGGGTGGAGAACTCCCATGAGTTTCGCCTGACTCCGTGGAGCAACGATCCCGTGCAGGACACCACGGGCGAGGCGCTCTATCTTCGCGACGAGCAGACCGGACAGTTTTGGTCGCCCACGCCGCTGCCCGCACGCGGCGCGACGCCCTATGTCATCCGCCACGGTTTCGGCTACACGGTGTTCGAGCACACCGAAAACGGCATCGCGTCCGAGCTGTGGGTCTATGTGGCGATGGACGCGCCGGTGAAGCTATCGGTCTTGAAACTGCGCAATGTATCGGGCCGTTCGCGCCGCATTTCCGCCACCGGCTACTGGGAATGGGTGCTCGGCGATCTCCGGTCCAAGAGCCTCCTGCACGTGCAAACAGAAGTGGATCTCAAGAGCGGTGCGCTGCTCGCCCGCAACTATTACAACACCGAGTTTCCCGACCGGATCGCGTTCGTCGATGTCAGCGACGCGTCCCGCACCGTCACCGGCGATCGGAAGGAGTTTATCGGTCGGAATGGAAATCTGGCGCAGCCGGCGGCGCTGAAACGCGCGCGCCTGTCCGGTCGGGTCGGCGCTGGCCTGGATCCGTGCGGCGCGCTGCAGGTGACCTTCGATTTGGTGGACGGGCAGGAACGCGAAACGAGTTTTCGCCTTGGCGTCGGGCGCAACGCGGCCGACGTGCAAAGCCTGATTCAACGTTTTCGGCGGAGCGACGCCAGCCGCGTAGCACTCGAGGGTGTGTGGGCCTATTGGAACCGCACCCTCGGCGCGGTGAATGTGGACACGCCCGATCCCGCCGTGAACGTCATGGCGAACGGGTGGCTGTTGTATCAGACCTTGAGCTGCCGCCTGTGGGGCCGCACGGGGTTTTATCAATCCGGCGGCGCCTACGGCTTCCGCGACCAGTTGCAGGATGTGATGGCGCTGGTGCATGCCGAACCGGCCCTCGCCCGCGAGCATCTGCTCCGCGCCGCCGCGCACCAATTCCGCGAGGGCGACGTGCAACACTGGTGGCATCCGCCGGCGGGGCGCGGCGTGCGCACGCATTTTTCCGACGACTACCTGTGGCTGCCCTACGTGATGTGCCGCTACGTCGCGACGGTCGCGGACACCGGCGTGCTCGACGAAAAAATTTCTTTTCTCGAAGGGCGGTCGGTCAAGCCGGAGGAGGAGGCCTACTACGACTTGCCGAATCGCTCCGAGGAATCGGCCACGCTTTATCAGCACGGCGTGCGCGCCATCGAGCGCGCCCTGAAGTTCGGCGCACACGGCCTGCCGCTGATCGGATGCGGCGATTGGAGCGACGGCTTGAACTTGGTCGGAAAGGAAGGCCGCGGCGAGAGCGTGTGGCTCGCCTTCTTCCTCTACGATGTGCTGATCCAGTTCGGCGCGCTGGCGCAGACGCGCAACGACGTGACGTTTGCGGAACGCTGCCTCGCGGAGGCGCAGCAGTTGCAGAAGAATATCGAGAAGCACACCTGGGACGGCGAATGGTATCGCCGCGCCACGTTCGACAACGGCGAACCGCTCGGCTCGCAGGCGAATCAGGAGTGCCAGATCGATTCGCTGCCGCAAAGCTGGTCGGTGATCAGCGGCGCCGGCGGCGCGGAGCGCTCCCGACGGGCGATGGAAGCGGTGGACCGGCGTCTGGTGCGCCGGAACGCCAAACTGATCCAGCTATTCGATCCGCCATTCGACAAGTCGTCCCTGAACCCCGGCTACATCAAGGGCTATATCCCCGGCGTGCGCGAGAACGGCGGCCAATACACCCACGGCGCGATCTGGACTGCGATGGCCTTTGCCCTCATGGGTGAAAACGAGCGCGCGTGGGAATTTTTCAACCTGCTGAATCCCATCCACCACAGCGCGACGCCCCGGCAGATCGCCACCTACAAGGTGGAACCCTACGTCGTGGCGGCGGATGTCTATGGCGTCGCGCCGCACACCGGCCGCGGCGGCTGGACGTGGTATACGGGCTCCGCCGGCTGGATGTATCGGCTGCTCATCGAAACCCTGCTCGGCGTGAACCGGGAGGGTGATCGGCTCCGGCTGGAACCCCGGCTGCCGGCCGCGTGGACCTCCTACAAAATCCACTACCGCTATCGGCAAACCGTGTATCACATCACCATCGTCCGCACCGCCACGAATTCGGCCGAAGCGAACCGGCTCATCCTTGATGGCCGGGAAATGCCGGGCACGACCATTCCGCTCGTCGATGATCGCCGGGAGCACGCCGTCGAATTGAAAGTCCGCTGAGCCATGCCGACGAACAACCCCCGTGCTTGTGCTTTCCGCCCCAATCCGCTGTCGAACCGCCTCATGAATGCTCAGGCCAAGAGCCGGCCATCTTCCCTTTGCTTGGCCACGAGATCGCGGGATCAGGCGCTCGACCCGACCGCCAACCGTGAGCGGACGACCCAATGATCGCGATCGCCTTAAAAATGCTGCTCGGTGACCGCGCCAAATATTTCGGGCTGCTGTTTGGCATCACGTTCACGTCCTTTCTCGTCACCTTCGCCGCCTCCTACTTCGGCGGGATGATGACGCGCAGCTTCGCGTTGATCGCGGAGAGCCCGGCCGATGTGTGGGTCATGGACCCGGCGGTGGTCGCGGTGGACCGGACGATCAACTTGCCGCGTCCGCCCTCAATCGCGTGCGCAGCGTCGCGGGCGTGCTTTCGGCCGTGCCTCTGGCGCTGGCGACGGCGGACGCACGTTTTCCGAACGGGCGGTTTCAATCCGTGCAAGTGATCGCGGTGGACGACGCGACCCTGACCGGCGTGCCCCTGATGACCGACGGGGCGACGGCCTCCGTGTTGCGCACGCCCGATGCCGTGATCGTGGATGATGGTGGCAGCAGCGGAAAACTCGATACGCCAAGCGAGCGCGCTGACCAGTGGCCGCGCGGTCGGCCGCACCTGGACGTCCCGATGCGCCCGCTGGCCACGGGCGACGAACTGTTAATCAACGACACCCGCGTCCGCATCGCAGGCCGTTCCATGGCGTTGCCCCGGTTCCCGCCGCGACCGCTCCTGTTCACCACCTTCTCCACCGCCGGACGCATCCTGCTGCCGGAGCGACGCCGGCTGACGTTTGTGCTCGTGACCGCCGCACCAGGTGTGGACCCACGCGCACTCGCCACGCGCATCGAGACCGCGACCGCGCTGCGCGCGCGCTCGTCCGTCGATTTCAAAGCGGACACGGTCCGCTGGATGGTGACCAATTCCGAAGACGTCGGCGATGCCGTGACCATGCTGACCATCGCGATGCTGGTGGGCTTCGGCGTGACTGGCGTGATGATGTTCATGTTCACGAACGAGAACCTGAAATACTATGCCGTGCTCAACGCGATGGGCGCGACCGCCCGGCAAATCGTCGGCATGGTCTTCGTCCAGGCCGCCATCTGTGCGTTGCTCGGCGCGGGTCTTGGCCTCGGCCTCTGCGCGATCGCGGGCCGTATGTTCACGCTGTATAATTTTCCGTTCCGCCTGATGTGGTTCGCTCCCGTGGCCGGCGGCGCGGCGGTCGTGTTAGTCAGCATCGGAGCGGCCGCGTTGAGCATGAGACCGGTGTTGAAGATGCAGCCGGCTTCTTTTCTGGCGGGAAGATAGACACCCAAAAAAATTTTCTGAACTGCCGTCCTATGGCGACACCTTCCAACTCAACCGGCCGACCGCCGCAGACCGCTATTCGCTGTGTCGGCGTGACCAAGACCTACGGTGAGGGCAACGCCGCCGTGCAGGCCTTGCGCGGCGTCGACCTGGAGATCCGAGCCGGGGAGTTGTTGCTGCTGGAAGGCCCGTCGGGCTGCGGAAAGACCACGCTCATCTCCGTCCTCGCCGGCCTGATGCACCGCGACGGCGGCAACTGCTCGGTGCTCGATCACGACTATGAACAAATGTCGCCCGGAGAAACGACGCTTTTTCGCGGGCAAAACATCGGTTTCGTTTTTCAGGCGTTTAACCTGATCCCGGCTCTCACCGCCGCCGAGAACGCCGCCACGCCACTGCTCATTCGCGGCCTGAAGCGGAAGGCCGCCGTCGATCAAGCGGGGGCGGTATTAAAGGAACTCGGCTTCGACGACCGCATGATGCGATCGCTACCCGCCGACCTCTCGGGCGGCCAGCAGCAGCGCGTCGCCATCGCGCGGGCGATGGTGCACCGTCCGCGACTGATCGTCTGCGACGAACCGACAAGTGCGCTCGACCGGGAGAGCGGACATCAAGTAATGGAGCTGCTGCGGCGTTTCGCGCTGGATCAGGATCGCGTGTTGGTGGTGGTCACGCATGATGAACGCATCTTCAAGTTTGCCGACCGCATCGCCAGGATGGAGGACGGCCGCATCACCCGGATCGAGAATCCGCCCGCCCGCGCGCCCGAAGCGTCTCGCAAACCCCCTGCTCAATCATGATTCGCAAATACCTCATCCCGCTGTTGGCGCTGGCTGGCGTGGCCTTCGCCGTTTTCACGGTGGTTCGCGGCGACAAGACGCCGCCACCGGTGCCGCCGTTTTCCGCCGCGCCGCGGTCGCCCTACCGCACGTCCGTCGCCGGCTCTGGCCTCGTCGAAGCGGGCACGGAAAATATTTTGATCGGCCCTTCTCTCGCCGGCCTCGTCGCCAAAATCTTTGTCCACATCGGCGACCACGTGAAGACGGGCGATCCCCTGTTCATGATCGACGACCGCGCTCTGCGCGCAGAATACGCCGTGCGCGTCGCAGCCGTCGCAGTCGCCGACGCCCAACTCGCCGACGCCAGTTACGATGTGAACCTCGCCGAAGGCCTCGCGGCCAAAGGCGCCGGCACCGTCGATGACCGGGAAAAGAAACGCTTCGTGGCGCGGAAGGCCGAGGCGCAACGGGCGCAGGCGCGGGCGGAACTCAAATCCAGCGAAACCGACTTGGAGCGCCTGACCGTTCGCGCGCCCGTGGACGGTCAGGTGCTCCAGCTAAAGGCGCATCTCGGCGAATTCGCGCCCGTCACGCCGGCCTCGGTCGGTCAGCCACCGTTGCTGCTGCTCGGCAGCGTCACGCCACTCCACGTGCGGGTGGACGTGGACGAAAACGAGGCGTGGCGGATTCCGGCGGGCGCAGCGGCCACGGGCTATCTCAGAGGCCGCAAAGAGATCGAAACGCCGCTGACGTTCGTGCGCTTCGAGCCCTATGTAGTGCCGAAAAAATCCCTGACCGGCGACAGCACCGAGCGCGTCGATACCCGCGTGCTTCAGGTGATCTTCAGCTTCGCGCGCGGCGATCTTCCCATTCTCGTCGGGCAGCAGATGGATGTGTCGATCGATGCGCCTGCCACCGGCGGCCCGCCGTAGGGTTATGCCCCATGTGAAACGTCGCGCCGATCCCATAGGATTCGCCGACAGCCCATCCGGGAATTCGTTGGCCGTCACGATGACGGCGAAAAAACCAAACCGATCATGAACACACTGGAAATCAAGGGCGACTGGAACATCACCAAGGGCAAATTGAAGCAGAAGTGGGCCAAGCTCACGGACGACGATCTCCAATACATCGAGGGCAAGCATGACGAACTGCTGGGGCGCATCCAGAAGCGCACCGGCGAGAGCCGCGAGGCCGTGGAGAAAGCGATCAAGCAAGCCAGCGCCGACAGTTGCTGCACATAAGCCAAAGCGCCCGCCCTCGCGGACACGCGAATGGCGGGCAAACTCCCCCCATGAAAGATCCCGTTTACAAAATCATCGAACTCACCGGCACCTCCACCACGTCGATCGAAGACGCTGTGACCAAGGCCATCCGCCGGGCGCACCAAACCGTCAAACATCTCTGCTGGTTTCAGGTGATCGACACGCGCGGAAACATCGGCAAAGGAAAAATCCACCACTGGCAGGTGACCATCAAGGTCGGTTTCGCGGTGGAAGCTTGAGGAACAAAACCGAGTCCGACGGACTCGGTTCGTGTTACTTTAAAAGATTTTCCGGATCGTTCCGCGGGCACCTCCCGGTGCGGATGCTCGCGCCGATCGCGGACGATTGATTTCTGCCTCGTCCCAGTCCGAGACGTGCAACGAAGGTTCACTGCGAGATGGGCCTGATCCGCCCGAATGGCGGAACGACGTGAACTCATGAAAATTTTCGCCGTGCGCGCATCAACGGATGTGCCGCCTGGCGGAGCAGGGGCGCTTTGCCAGGCAGCTCTTGCTGTCACAAGAAATGCGCAGCGACTGCCAACTCGTGCGGAGCGGTCTTGGCGGTCCGTGGTTAAAGTGAGGCTCAACCCAGCAAAGAGTTTCTCATGAAGACCACATCAACCGCCACGCCGCTCCACGAGCCCACGGAAGCCGAGATTCAGCACACTGCCTTTCGCCTGTGGATGGAGGGCGGCTGCCGCGACGGGGTCGAACTCGACAACTGGTTCGCGGCGCGGGAACTCCTCCGCCACCACCACGGCCGCCCAACCGGGCACGCGAATCGCCACGGCGCCATGGCCCCGGTCCACGCTCTGACAGTGGGGGAGTAGTTCGCCCGCCCATGGCCGTCGTCCCCCTTACGCTCGCGATCAGTCTGTGTCTCGTCGGTGCGTTCGTCGTCTTTTTTCTCCGCGAGCATGCGCGTGGCCGGTTGAGCAGCGCGGAGCGCGATTCGCTGCTCCCGCTGGCGGAGGAAAAACCGCGCACCGTTCCGGTGCCTCGCGCGCCGCCGGGTGGGCCGCGCGCCTGATTCGGCTTCGTCTCCATTTTCTCCTCCATGTCCGACCGAAAAATTATCCTCGAATTCAATGACAAGGTCGTCCGCCAGTTTCTCCTCGCGACGATCCTTTGGGGCATCGTCGGCATGCTCGTGGGCGTGCTCGTGGCGGCGCAGTTGAATTTCTGGCAGCTTAACTTCGGCCGCGAGTGGTTGAGTTTCGGGCGGCTCCGGCCGCTGCACACCAACGCCGTCATCTTCGCGTTTGTCGGCAACATGATGTTTGCCGGGATCTACTACTCGACGCAGCGGCTGGTGAAGGCGCGGCTGGCGAGCGATTTTCTCTCCGCGCTCCATTTCTGGGGCTGGCAGGCGATCATCGTCGCCGCGGCGATCACGCTGCCGCTCGGGCTCACGCGCGGCAAGGAATACGCCGAGCTCATCTGGCCGATCAATATCGCGGTCGCGTTCATCTGGGTCGTCTTCGCCGTGAATTTTTTCTGGACGCTCGCCCGCCGCCGCGAGCCGGCGCTCTACGTCGCGATCTGGTTCTACATCGCGACGATTATCACCGTGGCGATGCTCTACATCGTCAACCACCTCTCGCTGCCGACGAGCCTCACGCACAGCTATCCGGTCTTCGGCGGCGTGCAGGATGCGCTCGTGCAGTGGTGGTATGGGCACAACGCCGTGGCGTTCTTTCTCACCACGCCGATTCTGGGCATCATGTATTATTTTCTGCCGAAGGCGGCGGAGCGGCCGGTGTATTCCTACCGGCTGTCGGTGATTCATTTTTGGTCGCTGGTCTTCGTCTATATCTGGGCCGGCCCGCACCATCTGCTGAACACCGCGCTGCCCGACTGGCTGCAGACGCTCGGGATGACGTTCTCGCTCATGCTCTGGGCGCCGTCTTGGGGCGGCATGCTTAACGGCCTGCTCACGCTGCGCGGCGCATGGCACAAGCTGCGCACCGATCCGGTGCTGAAGTTCTACGCGGCGGGCGTCACGTTCTACGGCATGGTGACCTTCGAGGGTCCGCTCCTCTCGATCCGCTCGGTCAACGCGCTCGCACACTACACCGACTGGATCATCGGGCACGTGCATGCCGGCGCGCTGGGTTGGAACGGATTCATGGCCGCCGGCATGATCTATTGGCTGCTGCCGCGGCTCTGGAACCGGCCGCTGCACTCCGTCGCGCTCGCGAATCTGCACTTCTGGATCGGGACCGTCGGCATTCTGCTCTACGTGGCCGCGATGTGGACGAGCGGGATCACGCAGGGCCTGATGCTCAACGCCACCGCCGAACACGGCACCGTCCTCGCCTATCCCAACTTCCTCGACACGCTCAACACCATCCGCCCGCTGATGCTGATGCGCGTGATTGGCGGCGGGCTCTACCTCACGGGATTTCTCCTGCTGGCCTGGAATGTCTGGCAAACCGTGCGCGGCGCGCAGCCGGTCAATGGCACGGTCGAGGTGTTTGCCGACGATGGCGCGGCCTCGTCTGAATCCGGCGCGACGCGGCTGGGCGAACTCGCCACGTTTTTCAACCCGCCCGTGATCTTCTCGATTCTCGGGATCAGTTTTGCCTGCGCCTGGATGTTTGGCGGCGATGCCATCGGGATGGCCGGGCTCGTGGGCCTGATGCTCTGCGTGATTCTCGCCTATGCGCATTTCGAGTCGCGCGGCAAGGCCTGGGCCGGATGGTATGAGCGGCTGTTGGTCAACACGGCACCGTTCACCGTGCTGACGTTTATCGCGGTCGCGGTCGGCGGGCTGATCCAGATCGTTCCCGCGGCGCTGTCGCACCGGGCCGCCAACCTCGAGGACCGCCGGCAGATTCCCTACACGCCGCTCGAGCTCGCGGGGCGCGATCTCTACCTCCGCGAGGGCTGCTACACCTGCCATACGCAGATGATCCGCACGCTGGTGCCCGACGTGCTGCGCTACGGCGACTACTCGCGGCTCGGCGAATCGATCTACGATTTTCCGTTCCAGTGGGGATCGAAGCGCAACGGCCCCGATCTCGCGCGCATCGGTGGAAAATATCCGCACGTCTGGCACCTCCGCCACCTGGAGGATCCGCGTTCGGTCGCGGTCGGCTCGAACATGCCGGCTTACGCCGCGATGCTCGCACACGACACCGATGTCGCCGCGCTACCGGCCAAACTCGCCGTGCAGCGCACCCTCGGTGTGCCCTATCCGAACTGGACGCCCGGCCAGATCGCGTCGCGCGTCGCCGAGCAGTCGAAAGCGATTGCCGCAGACCTCCGCACCGCGGGCGCCTATGTCGCGCCCGAAAAGGAAATCGTCGCGCTGATCGCGTATCTCCAGTCGCTGGGGAAATTCGAGAAGGTCGGCGCGGCGGACAAGGCGCCCGCCGCCGACAAGTAACCATTCTCCCTCCCATGTTCCGCCGCCTCATCCTCGAAGACACCGCCGCGCTCTACACGCTCGCGGCGTTTGCCACCGCCTTTTCGATCTACGTGACGTGTGCGTGGCGCGCGCTGCGCATGAGTCCCGGGACGACTGAGCGCTTCGAAAACCTGCCGTTTGCCACCGCCACCCCGCCTGCGTCCCATGAAACCGACACCTCCGCCTGAAGACCCGATCCGGCCGCACGTCTTCGACGGCATCCAGGAATACGACAAGCGGCTCCCGAATTGGTGGCTCAATACGCTCTACGCCACGATTATTTTTTGGGTCGGCTACTGGGCCTACTACGAGTGGTTTCACATCGGCGAGAGCGGCACGCAAACCGTCGCCGCGGAGATGGCGCGCATCGAGGCGGAGCGCCTCTCCGCCGTGAAACTCGACGACGCGAGCCTGTGGCAGATGAGCCGCAACGCCGCGTTCGTGGCCGCGGGCAAGGCCGTCTATGACGCCAACTGCGCCGCCTGCCACCTGCCGAGCCTGCGCGGCAAGGCCGAGAGCCCCGTCGCCATCGGCAACAATCTCACGGACACGGTGTGGGTGCATGGCGGACGGCCGGTCGAGATTCACGATCTGATCGGAAAGGGCGTGCTTGCGAAAGGCATGCCGACGTGGGGGCCGGTGCTCGGGGCCAAGAAAATCAGTGAAGTAACCGCGTTCATTTTGAGTCACCACCGCGAAGGCGAGCCGATCGTCGCGGCTCCCGCACCGTAGGGCGGCGCGCGAACGCTGCGGGTCGGACGCGCGGGTCCGCTTCGAGCCCCATTTTTCCTTCATGCCTGCAACCACCATCGTCCGCCCGAGCCGCGAATCCGTCATCACGATTCGCGCGGATGGCTCGCGGAGTTTTCTCCACCCCGCTGATGTCCGGGGCCGGTTCGCCCGCGCGCGAAAGATCGCCGCGGCGGCGCTCATCGTTTTCTACCTCGCGCTGCCGTGGATCACCATCAACGGCCATCCGGCGGTGTTTCTCGATGTGGCCGAACTGCGGTTTCATCTTTTTGGTCTCACGTTTGCGGCCCAGGATTTGTGGTTGGTTTTCTTTGTGATCACCGGGCTGGGTTTTTCGCTGTTTTTTGTGACGGCCCTGTTTGGGCGCGTGTGGTGTGGCTGGGCCTGTCCGCACACGGTCTTCCTCGACCATGTGTTCCGGCGGATTGAGCGCTGGATTGAGGGCGATGCGGTGCGGCGGCGGGCGCTGCGTGACGCGCCGCTCTCCGCGGCGAAGATCGCGCGCCGGGTGGCGAAGCACGGGCTCTACCTTTTCGCGGCCGCGACGATCACGCACCTGCTGCTGGCGTATTTCGTGTCTTTGCCCGAGGTGTGGGCAATGGTGCGCGTAGAGCCGGCGCGGCACTGGGGGGCATTCGTCTTCATGGTGGTTGCGACCGGTGTGCTGTATTTCAATTTCGCCTGGTTTCGCGAGCAGCTCTGCATCGTGATCTGTCCCTATGGCCGGATTCAATCAGCGCTGATCGACGATCATTCGCTCGTGATTGGATATGATGCGGAACGCGGTGAACCGCGGGGGAAGAACAAGGCGGGGGCGGGAGACCCCGCCCTACAACGAACCGTTGGCGATTGCATCGACTGCAATCGCTGTGTGCAGGTCTGCTCGACCGGCATCGACATCCGGCAGGGGCTGCAAATGGAATGTGTGGGCTGCACGGCGTGCATCGATGCGTGCGACGAGGTGATGGACCGTCTCGCGCGACCGCGTGGTCTCATCCGTTACGACTCGCAGCGGGCACTGGCGGGCGGGCGCACGCGCTGGATTCGTCCGCGCACGCTGCTTTATTTTGGGTTGTTGCTTATCGGTGCCACGGTGGCGACGTGGGCGCTGTCCACGGTGCGACCGGCGAGTCTCGGTGTCACACGGATGATCGGTGCGCCCTACGTGATCGATGCGACCACGGTGCGAAATCAGTTTCTCGTGCGGCTGGTGAACAAGCGCAACACCCCGGCGCGTTTCACGCTGACGATCATGGGTGCGCCGGCGGAGCTGCGCGTTGTCGGTTTCGACGGCGAAGTGGAAGTCGCGGCGATGGGTGAGGTGGTGCATCCGCTCGTGTTGCAGCAGCCGCGGCTGAGCTACATCGCGCCGTTCCATCTCGTGGTGACGGTGCGGGACAGCGCGGGGCAATATCAACTCACGCGCGCCGTCGAGTTCCTCGGGCCTGAAGCGCGGCTGCTACGCGAGGAAGAAAAGGAGCGCCGTGAAAAACGCTGAGCGAAAATCCCGGCTGTGGCTGTGGTTCGTGGCCGGGGCGGTGCTACACGCGGGCGTGTGGTCGGCGTGGATCGTGGTGGCGTCGAAAAACCGCGTGGCGGAGGTGCCGCTCGCGACGCAACGCGGGCGTTGAGATTATGGACACCACTGTCGTCCACTCGCCGGTCGCGGCTTTTGTCGCGGGGCTCGTCACGAGCCTGCATTGCGCGGGCATGTGCGGACCGCTCGCGTGTTCGCTGCTGCCGGTGCGCGGCGATGTCCGCGCGATCGCGACCGCCTATCACGGCGCGCGACTGACGGGCTACGCGGTGCTCGGGGCGGTCGCGGGCGGGTTGGGGCGCCTGCCGCTCGCGTGGATCTCGCAGTCGGCGTTGCACTGGTTGCCGTGGATCGGGGTCGCCGTTTTTCTGGCGCTGGCGTTTCGTTGGGATCGGCATGTGCCGAAGAGTGCTGCGCTGGGTCGGCTCACCTGGCGGCTGCGCGCGTGGGTGCGCGGGCGGCCACCGGTCGTGGTCGCCGCCGCGCTCGGTATCGCGACGCCGCTGCTGCCCTGCGGGCCGCTCTACCTGGTGGTGGCGTTGGCGTTGCTCGCGGGCTCGGCGGCGCAGGGCGCGACGGCGCTCCTGGCGTTTGGCCTCGGGACAGTGCCGTTGCTGTGGCTCGCGCAGACGCAGTTTCACTGGCTGCGGGCGAAACTCACGCCGCTCTGGCTCGGGCGCTTGCGCGTGACGCTCGCGCTCACCACGGCGCTCGTGATCGGCTGGCGGGCGCGGGCGACGCTCGGATTTGCGGGGCCGGATATCGGAGGATGGATTTGTTTTTGAAATGAGTGGGTTCGCCAAAAGTTCGTTTGCCGATGTAGGCGGGGTGCCCTCACCCCGCAGTGCGCGGAAAGTGCGGGGTGCCCTCACCCCGCAC
>JANXSC010000344.1 GCA_025352845.1 Opitutaceae bacterium | reverse complement strand
CCAACTGGGGCGCATCGAAAGCGTCTTCATGTGGGCTCTCCTAGGTGCCCGTTGCGGGACGCAAGTAGGTGCGTCCCTCTTCGTTTGAGCACCTTGGGAAGTCCACTGAGGACATCCGCAGACACCGGCTAGATGCACGCGCGACGCATCAACCTGTGCCCACGCTTAACTGGATCGGCAAGGACGCGGTCGTGAATCATCACGGCACCGTCCCCTTTCATTTGCTGCGAGACGTGCCCGAGCTCGCCTGCGGCGACCCCGGCAGCGGCAACCTCATCGTGCAGGGCGACAACCTCGTCGCCCTCAAGGCGCTGCTGCCCCACTACGCCGGCCAGGTGAAGTGCATCTACATCGACCCGCCTTACAACACGGGCAACGAGGGCTGGGCTTACAACGACAACGTGAACAGTCCGATCATGCGCGAGTGGCTGAAGGGCTCAGTCGAAAGTCGAATCGTCACCGGCGACAAACTCGATCGCCACGACCGTTGGCTTTGCATGATGTATCCTCGCTTATCGCTCCTGCGGCAGTTTCTGCGCTCAGACGGAATGATTTTTGTCAGCATTGGAGACGATGAGGTGTCGTCGTTGATTCATCTTCTCGACGAAATTTTTGGTGCGACAAACCGTGTTGCGGTCTTCTCGTGGAAGTCGCGTGCGAAACCGGTCAATGTTGGCGAGGCGAAAGTGAAGCCCCAGCAGGTGGCGGAATATGTCTGCGTTTATGCTCGAAATGCGGGTAACGTAAAATTTCACGCCATTTCTTCGGGCGAGGCCCGAGTTTATCCATTTGTAAGCGCGACTGGCAGACGCTACCGCTTGCAAACGATTTTGAAATCTAATCGTGGCGAGAGCGTTCGTGAAACGATGCGCTTTCCAATCGCAGGCTACACTCCACCCAGCGACCAACGCTGGCAAGGTGGTCAGCGATTTATTCAAGACCTCTACGATTCAGGCTACATCGAGTTCAAGAAAGGTATTCCGTTTCGTCGTTATTTTGAGGATGAAGAGCCCGACGAAAATGACCCGCTATACGCATTCCTTCCACCAGAGTGGACAGGCACTGCCGAGACCGGAAAGGAAGAGCTAAACAAAATATTGGGCAACCAACACGGTTTCGACACAGTGAAACCAACGTTGCTGATGAAAAGACTTCTCGCGGCGGCAACTCAGGACGGTGACATCATTCTCGATTCATTCGGCGGCTCAGGCACTACGGCTCATGCGGGATTATCTTTAAATAGTCAGGACGGCTGTAGACGCCGCTTTGTCCTCGTTGAGATGGAGCCGACGATTGCGCGCAAAATCACTCGAGAACGTGTGCGCCGCGTTGTTGAAGGTTACGCCGCGACGAAAGACGGCAGGGTCGCCGGCCTCGGTGGCGGTTTCCGTTTCTGCGAGTTGGGCGAGCCGTTGTTCGACGAGGACGGAAAAATTCGCGCGACGGTTCGCTTCGCTGATCTGGCGCGCCATGTTTATTTCGCAGCGACCGGCGAGCCGCTGCCGCGCGAGCGGGTGTC
The DNA here is from genome assembly GCA_025352845.1 of Opitutaceae bacterium. Taxonomy (GTDB): domain Bacteria; phylum Verrucomicrobiota; class Verrucomicrobiia; order Opitutales; family Opitutaceae; genus ER46. The sequence continues at coordinate 4,275 of JANXSC010000344.1, read as the reverse complement.
GGCCAAGTCGCCGTTGCTCGATGTGTATCAAGGCCGCGCGGTCTGCCTGCTCTACAATGGCATCCTCAAGGACAAGTCGCCCGACGGTGGCAACGCGCTCACGCAGGCCACGCTCACGATTCTGCGCGAGGCATGCGCGAGCCAGGGCGCGGAGCGACTCGTCGTTTACGGCACGTCGCAGCGGTTGAGCGCGGCGCGGCTCGCGCGCGAGGGCGTCACGTTTCGGCAAATTCCCTACACCCTCCGCACGCCATGAGCGACCGCTACGGCCACAAAAAATACCAGAACGATGTGCTAGACTCGCTCGGACGCTACCTGCGGCGCTGCCGCGAGGTGCGCGATCCGGCGCGCGCGTTTGTCGAGGTGACGGGCGAGTTGTGGAGCGCGGCGCATCTCTACAACCAGATTCACGAACTGCCCAACGGCGAGAAGCTTCCGCTCGACATGCCGTTCGTCTGCCTGCGCGTGCCGACGGGCGGCGGGAAGACGGCGCTCGGCGCGCGGGCGGTGCGCGTGGTGCGCGATGCGCTGCTCGACACCGATCATCCGCTCGTGCTCTGGCTCGTGCCGAGCGACGCGATCCGCGTGCAGACGCTCGGCGTGATGCGCGACCGGCGGCATCCGCTGCGGCACTTGCTCGACGAGGAAATCGGCGCGGTGGAAATCCTCGACGGCGCGGAAGCGCTGAACGTGACGCCGGCGACGCTCAATGGCGGCGCGGTCATCATGGTGGCGACGATCCAGTCGTTTCGCGTGGAGAAAACGGAGGGGCGAAAAGTTTACAGCAACAGTGGGCAGTTGATGGGACATTTCGATTCGATTCCGCGCGAAGTGAAGGAGCGGTTTCCGCGTGGCTTCCCGCACTCACTCGCGAATGTGCTGCGGCTGCGGCGCCCGCTCGTGATCGTGGACGAGGCGCACAACGCGCGCTCGCCGTTGAGCATGGAGGTGCTGGAGCGGTTTCAACCGCGCGCGATCATCGAACTCACCGCCACGCCGGAGACGGACGACAATCCGAGCAACGTGCTGCACAGCGTGTCCGCCGCCGAGTTGAAGGTGGAGAACATGATCAAGCTGCCCATCGTGCTGGAGGCGCTGACGGGTTTCAAAGAAGTCATGGCGAGCGCCATCGCGATGCGCGGTGAATTGGAAAAGGAAGCCGCCGCCGAACGTGCCGCGACGAAGGAATACATCCGCCCGATCCTCCTTTTGCAGGCGGAGCCGCACGACCAAGACCGGCCCGATGCGCTCACGGTGGAAGTGGTGGAGAAGGCGCTGCGCGAGGAGCATTTTATCCCCGAGGCGCAAATCGCCGTGGCGACCGGCAAGGAGCGCGGGCTGGAAGGTGTGGACTTGAACAAGGAGGACTGCGCCATCCGCTACGTCGTCACGCAATCGGCGCTCAAGGAAGGCTGGGATTGTCCGTTCGCCTACGTGCTGTGCTCGGTCGCGACGCTGCGGAGTGCGACGGCGGTGGAGCAAATCCTCGGACGCATTCTACGGATGCCGCGCGCAGAAAAGAAAACGCGTCCGATGCTGAACCGCGCGTATGCGTTTGTGCGCTCGCCGCATTTCTTCGTGGCGGCGGAAGCGCTGCGCGACCAGCTCGTGAAAAGCGCGGGCTTCAACCGACAGGAAGCTCGAGAATTTTTTGTGCCGAGCCAGCGGCAGGAAAGTTTGGAGCTGGACGCGAAAGGGCGACGCAGTGTGACGGTGACGCTACCAGAGTCGTTTCCGGTGGAGACATTGCCGCCAACCGCGCGCGAGTGCGTGACCAAACACGACGCGGTTAAGCGCGAAGTAACGCTCAGCGGTCGTCTGACGAAAGCGACCGTCGAAGCGCTGGTCGCGGCCGTGGAAAAAGAAGAGAGCAAAGAAATTCTTCGCGCCGCCGCCGCCGAGCTCGAGCAGCACGAGCGCATCATGATTGCGCCCGCCGAACGCGGGGAGCGATTCGAGGTGCCGCAAATGATGTTGGAGTTGGACGGCGTGATCGTTTCGCCCGACGAAGCGGAGTGGTTGGAGGCGGGCTGGCATTTGCCGCTGCCGCCGACCGCAGAAGATTTGCCCGTGATCGAATCGACGCAGCCATCGGAATCGGTGGGCATCGTCGATGTCGAAGACGGCAAAGTCATCACGCGTCGAATGCCGGAGCTGGCGAAAGAGCTGCAATTGATCGAGGTGGCGGAGAACTGGACGCAGGCACGGCTAGTCGCGTGGCTCGACCGAAATATCCCGCACCCGAATATCGAGCAGGACGAATCGCACGCCTATCTCGACGGCGTGCTGACGGCGCTGCAAAGCGGCGGCTTTGCGCTCGGCCGGCTGGTGAAGGAGCGTTTCGAGCTGCGACGGAAAATCGAGACACGGATCGGCGAGCTGAAAAAAATCGCGCAGTCGCGCGAGTATCAGCGCGTGCTCTTTGGCGAAGATTCGCAGACCAAGGTGCGCGTGGGTGAGGGCTACGTTTTCACCTACGATCCGAACGTCTATCCGTGCCGGGACGTTTGCCCGCGCAGCAAGGAATTCGTGAAGCATTACTATGAGCAGGTCGGCGAACTGGACGACGCGAGCAACCGCGAGGAATTCGTGTGCGCGATGAACATCGATGGATTGGCGGGAGTGAAATGGTGGGTTCGCAACCTCGATCGCCAGCCGCTGCATTCTTTTTGGCTGCAAACGAGCACGGACCGGTTTTATCCCGACTTCGTCTGCCAGTTGAGCGATGGCCGGGTGCTCGTGGCGGAATACAAAGGCACCGATCGCGCGACCAACGACGATTCGCGAGAGAAGGAACGGCTCGGCGATCTTTGGGCGGCGCGCAGCGGCGGGCGCGGACTTTTTCTGATGATCAAGGGTCTTGGCGAACTTGCGCGGCTAACCTCGGCAATTGACCGACGTCCAAGCCAGATCGAATGATTTTTTTCCAGCGAACGGCGTTATAGCGACGCTTGTCCGTCGGAAAGTGGCAGACGCATCTGCACAAAACTCGGCAGCTTCGTCGCCACCTCCACGCCCTGGCCGAGCCCAGTTCACCCACCGACTCGGCACTTTGCCTCTCGTCGCGAGCCCGCGAAATCCGCCGCCGCCGGCAACCACCGCAGCGTGAGGCATGCTCTGTTGCAGGGTAGCCGAACCGGGGCTTGCGGTGATGGTTTGTCGCCTTAGCTTCGCGCCATGAAAGCCAACTGGATCGAACGCGACGGGCAGGTGATCGATCTCCCCAATTTCTCCTCGGTGATTGAGAAAGATGGAGCTTGGTTCGTTTCGCATTGCCCTGAGTTGGGGGTCGCGAGTCAGGGCAAAACCCGGACGGAAGCGCATCAAATGTTGGGCGAGGCGGTGGAGCTGTGGCTCGAAGCGGCGAGCGCGACCGAAATTAAGCGGCGCCTGAAGGGCGGCGCGCGCGTCCGGCCGTTGCAGTTGCAACATGCCTAAACTTCGTCCACTGCCGCCGGCAGTGGTGTGCCGCATTCTCGCGGCGCATGGGTTTATGCGGATGCGGCAGTCAGGAAGCCATATCATCATGCGGCGCGAACTGCCGGGCGGAGACAGCGCGACGGTGCCGGTGCCGAATCACCGCGAGGTCGCAACCGGCACCCTCAAATCGATCATCCGGCTCAGCAATCTCGACGCCGGCCTGTTTCGGAAGTGAACGCGGAGGGCTTCGGCGATAGCGGGCGGCGGCAAGCGACGCCCCTACGTCACTGGCAGTTTCCAACTCAGAATTTGAAGGTCGAGGAAACGAAATACGCGCGGGGTTGGACGGGGACGTATTGGAGCATCGTGTCGCGGCCGGTGGCGGGGAGGGAGGTGAAGCTCTGGCGGTCGCCAGGGTTGATGCCCCAGCCGCGCCAGGTCATCACGCCTTCGCTGTCGGTCAGGTTGTTGATGTTGAGATTGACGGACCAGCGGCGGGAAAAGGTCCAACCCATGCCGAGATCGAATTGGTTGAAACGCGGGAGCACGATCACGTTGGCGGCATTGCCGGCGCGCTCGCCCATGTGCTTCCACGCGAGGTTGGCGAAATAGCTCGGCGTCCGGTAGCTCAGCGTGTTGTTGAGGATGAAGTCGGGGTTGTTGTCGGCAGGCCGGCCGGAGAGATCGAGGTAGGTGTCGTCGTCGCGGCCGTTCGAGCCGGCTTGGAAAACTTTCCAGACATCGTTCTTCGCCTTCTGCGCGGTGAAGACGCTGCGCACGCTCCAGCGCTCGGAGAGGCGAAACGTGCCCTCAAGTTCGAGGCCGTAGGACGTCGTGGAATTGTAGATCGGATCG
>JANXSC010000333.1 GCA_025352845.1 Opitutaceae bacterium | reverse complement strand
CGCCATAGCTCCAACGCCTCGCGCTTGAACTCGGCCTCATACCGCGACTTTTCAGCCGAAGGTTTCTGCAACTGGGTTTTCATGGGGTGCCTTTCGTTTTGCCCCCGCACCCGTGTCCGTCAATTCAGGGCAACCTCAGGCCGACCTCACTGGCGTAGAAGGAAGGAAATCCATAGGGTGACGATATGGAAGCCCTTGCGGCGGAACTCATGGACGAGGCGCGCAAGCACGGTATGCGACCGGCGGGCGACCTCTTTGACGGACCCACATGGTGACAATCCGGGTTCCAGCAAGGAACCCACCACGTGATGTTATGGATGTGCAATGATGGAGCCACCGGTCGCGGCAGGCGACCAATGGGACGGCAGGAGGGGCGTGAGGTCGTCGTGATTGGTCATGGCGGGAATGACCTGACGCACGGAAACTGAGCCATTGCCGATGAGAGTCTGGGCTCCAAAAAGGAGACCCAGACATGCCAAAAGGAAAGAAACATACGCCGGAGCAGATCGTCGGAATCTTGCGCCGAATCGACCACGGGGAGACCGCGGAAGCGGTCTGCCGCGAGGTGAACATCAGTCCGGCGACGTTATATCGCTGGAAGCAGCAATATGGCGCGCTGGAACTCGACGAAGGGAAGGAGTTGAAGGCGCTGCGGGAGGAGAACGCGCAGCTCAAGCGCGTGGTCGCGGACCAGGCGCTGAACCTTCACGTGCTCAAGATCGTGAACGCAAAAAAAATGGCAAGCCCGTCGCAACAGCGCCACGCCGCCCAAGGCGTGGTGGCGGCGGGCGAGTGTTCGCAGCGTCAGGCGTGCCGCTACCTTGGGCTGGCCCGCTTGACGTGGGCGTATCGCTGCCGGCCACCGACGCCGCGAGCGCAGCCGATCACCGCCAGCATTGCGCGGCTGGTCGCGGCGCCATCCGCGTTACGGGTATCGGCGGGTGCATGCGTTGCTGTTGCGCGAAGGCTTGGCCTGCGCACGACGCACGGTGCAACGAATCCGACGGCTGGAAGGCCTGCGGATCACCGGACCGGCGCGGCGCCCGAAGTGTCCACCCCGGCCAGACGCGAAGGTGAAGGCTGAAGGCGTGAACGACGTGTGGTGCGTGGACCTGGTGTTCGATGTCACGCAGCGTGGCACGACGGTGAAGTTTCTGACGATCATCGACGAAGGCCGCCACTACTGCATCGCCGTCGTCGGGCCAGTCGCCAGCTCGGCGCACGGGCCGTGGTGGCGGCGTTGCAGGCGGCCAGCAGCCGTCACGGAACGCCCCGGCATCTGCGCAGCGACAACGGCGGTGAGTTTACCGCCGGCGCCCTCCAGACCTGGCTGAAGGACGCGGGCATCACCGCACGCTTCATCGAACCAGGCCGTCCGTGGCAAAACGGCGTGAACGAAAGCTTCAACGGCCGCTTCCGCGACGAATGCCTCAATCGCGAACTGCTCGGCAGCGTGCTCGAAGCGCAGGTTATCGCCCGCAGCTTCCGCGACGAATACAACGCCATCAGACCGCATAGCTCGATCGACGACAAAGTCCCCGCGGAGTATCGCGCCGAACTCTTGCACCAAGCTCCCGGCTCCGCTCAGGCCCGCCAAGCCGGGCCTTCCCTCCGCCGGAAGCTTGCCGACCTTCCCGCCATCAATCATCACTCGAACCCAGATCATCAACCTGCCCAGACTCTCATTCCGGGTGGCTCAGAAAAGTGAGTCCGGTCAATGGCACGTTCCTGTGCCCGCATGGCTTTGCGCAGTGGCCCCCCTCAAATGCGGACACAGGGACTTGCCCGCCCACCTTACGATTCTGGCTCGACTGAGGCGCGACTTCGGGCGCACGCGGGCGGCGAGTTTCACCGCGACTTTTTTCAACAAGCTCAGGGTGCCGGCAAAATCGCGGCGGCGCAGGTGGGCGCGGACGGCGGATTCGGTCCAGCCGGCCGCGTCCCACTGCGCCTCCATGGCGTAAAGATGGCCGATGAGCCGCAGCACGAAGCTGGCGGGCCCGGGCGCTTCTTCGAGCGCCTCGTGGAAGCGGCGGCGCGCGTGCGCCCAGCAACCAACGCACACGACGCCCTCGTGTTCGCGCGCGAAAGTGACGTAGGCCGGATAGGCGTCGGATTGGAGCACGCCTTTGAAGCCCGCGAGGAGTGTCGTCGCCTCCGCCTGGCGGAGCGACATCCGCCATTCGAAGACGACATCGCCGCGCGGCCTGCTCACCGCCCAGAGCCAGTCCGCCACGGTCTCGCCGCGGACATCGGGGTCGTGGCAGCGCAGCGGGGTCTCATCGCACTGCACGTAGTCGCCGGCGAGGAGCTGGCGGCGCATGATTTGGCAAATGGGCTGGAGCCATTGCGCGACGAGCGCGCTCCAGTCCACCATCGTCTGGCGGGCGAGGCGCGCGCCCCAGCGTGCCGCCATCTGCTCTTGCCGCTAGAGCGGCGGGCGCGTGCGATCCAGGCGATGGCGATACTTCGGGCGCACGAGGCGGCGTTTGAAAAGGCGCGGCGGCACGACATCGACCTTGAAGGTCTCCTCTTCGCCGATGCGCTCATAAAGTTCGGGGTCGGCCTGCACCGCCGCGGGCACGATCTCCACCGTCTCGCCGACCGGCAGGTGCGCAAACGCCTCAGCCGGGGTGGAGCGCGGTTGCGCCGGCCCGCGCCCGTGCGCCGCAATCCGGCGCGGGGCGGCCGGCGGGGCGAGTTTTTCGAGTTGCTCGATCCACAGGAGCAGCTGCGCGCGGTCAAGCGTCTCGCCCTGGCCACCGTCGAAGAACTTTTGTTTCAACCACGCCAGCTGCGCCCGCACGGCGGCCAGCTCGGCTTGGAGCGAGCGGACTTCATCGGGGGCCTGGGCGAGGGCGGTCATTCATGTAACTTAAAGCACGATACGTGCCGGGTGGCGTTCAACGCTCATACTACGCCTTGCGACAGCCGTCCCTCAGGTCGATGCCGGTGACGGGGACGCCGGATTTGGTCCAGGGCGAGTGTTAGTCCGGGAGGTTGGTTGCTATGGCGGACGGAAGTGGGGAGGTCGATCCCTCGCTCCGGTCGGCCTACGGCCTCCCTCCGCGAGGGATCGACCTCAAGAGCAGTGCGGCGAAGCGCTGGGGTGATTGGTAACCAAGGGAACTGTTGGGGTCGCGCCGCATTGTAGTCCCGACGGAAGTCTTCGATGCCGACGCGGTCCGCGGTAAGCGTATACAGGAGTTCCCGGTTCAAACACTCTTCGCGGAAGCGACTGTGAAAACTTTCCACGAAGCCGGTTTCCCACGGACTCGCCGGCGTGATGTAGATCGTTTTGGTCTGCTGGTCCGCCAGCCAACGCGGGAGATCGTGGGCGATAAACTCGGAGCCGTTGTCGGAGCGGATAAATTCTGGCGCGCCGGGCTCGGTGGTGGCCGCTGGGACCAACGCGATTACGCCGGCCGAGCCGATCCGTCGCTCGGGCCGCAGGACGTGGACTTCCTCGGGTGCTCATCGAGGACCGTGAGCATGCGCAACGCACCCCCATGCACGGTGGCGTCCGCCACGAAGTCCCACGTCCACACCTGCCCGCGATGCGTCGCCTGGGTGGGCCAGCCGGTGGAAGGACGCCACGGCGCCCCCGCCGCTGCCGCGGTGGCGGCACGCGCAGGCCTGCTGCGCGGCGGAGTCGCGGCACCTGCTTGCGACTCGTGGTCCAGCCTTCTTGGCGCAGCACGGCGGGCGATCCGCCGGTAGCCATACCGGCGGGTGCAACGCCGATAACTCAGGCGTGCGTGCGATCAAACGCGGCCGCCGTGCGCACGGGGCCGCGGTTGATAAACCAACGTGGAGCGTCCCACGCCGAGGTAACGGGCAGGCGGCCCGCCCGGAGCCCACCCCATCGCGGACGACGAGGGTGGCCAGCTGTCGCTGGTGTCCCGGGCTCACCATTTTTTTTGCGTTCACGATCTCTCGCACGCGGTTCTTCAACCGCGAGCCGGCCAGCATCTTTTTCAGGCCGCTGTTTTCCTTCTCCAGTTCCTTGAGCCGTCTGGCCTCCGGGATCTCCATCAGCCCGAACTGGCGTTTCCAACGGTGAAAGGTCTGCGCCGAGATGTTCTTCTCTTTGCAGACCTCCACGATGTTCTGGCCGCCGTCGGCGCTCCGCAAAACGCGGATCTTCTCTTCGGTCGTATGACGGATGCCTTTCCTTGGTCTTGGGTCCTTTCAGGTTGCCCAGACTAACACCAGCCCTGGCCCAGTTTC
>JANXSC010000318.1 GCA_025352845.1 Opitutaceae bacterium | reverse complement strand
CGCAGCGCCGTGCGGAGCACGCGGCGCGCCTCCGCGAGATCGGCGCCGGCGATGGGCAGCCGCGGGGCGCGCACGGTGGCACTGCCGGTTTTCGTTTCCGCCTGCACCCATTTGATCAACTGCACGAATTTTGGGACGGTATCGAGGCGCAGCAGCGGGAGGAACCACGCGTAGAGTGCGTCGGCGCGCGCGGTGTCGCCGCGGATCGCGGCGTCGAAGAGCGCGACGCTCTCCTTGGGAAACGCGTTCACGAGTCCGGCGACCCAGCCGACCGCGCCCATGCGGACGCCCTCGACAATCGCGTCGTCCATGCCGACGAGAATCGCGAGGCGCGAGCCGAGTTCGGCGCGGAGAGCGGTGACGCGGCGGATGTCGCCGCTGGATTCCTTCACCGCGGCGAGATTCGGATGCCCGGCGGCGAGCTCCGCGATCTGCGCGGGGAGGAAGTCGGTTTTGTAGGCGACGGGATTGTTGTAGAGCACGCACGCCAGCTTCGTCGCGCGCATCACGGCGGCGACGTGCGCCTTCATCTCGCGCCAGTCGGTGCTGTAAACGTAGGGCGGCAGCACCATGAGCCCGCGCGCGCCGGCTTTTGCCGCAGCGCGGGCGAGGGCGACAGCCTCGGCGGTGGAGAGCGACGCAATGCCGAGCACGACGGGAGCGCGCCTGCCCACCGCGCGGACGGCGGTGGCGACGACGGCATTTTTTTCCTCGAAGGAAAGCGTGGCGGCTTCGCCGAGCGAACCACAGCACACGATGCCGGTGCAGCCGCTGTCGATCATCCACCGGCAGTGGCGCGCGAACGCGGCGTGATCGATCGCGCCGTTCGCGCGGAGGTTGGTGGTGACGGCGGGAAGGACGCCGGTCCAGGACATCGTGGATTTCATGAGAAGCGGTCGGGGTTCAGGACGTCGATGGCGACGGAGGGTTTTTCGCCGGAGAGGATTTCGGCCACGAGTTTACCGGTGATGGGCGCGAGGCTCAGGCCCATCATGGCGTGGCCGGTCGCAGCGGTGAGATTCGTGTAGCGCGAGAAGCGGCCGACGTAGGGCATGCCGTCCGGCGCGCACGGCCGCAGCCCGCGCCACACCGGCAGATTGCGGAAATCTTCGGCGGTGAAATCAGGAAAGTAGCGCGGCACGGATTCCGTGATGCCCGCGACGCGCTCGCGCTGGATCGATTCGTTGAGGCCGCTCAATTCCATCGTGCCCCCGACGCGCAGCGTGTCGCCCATCGGTGTGACGGCGACGCGCGCTTCCTGAAAAATCGAGCAGAGCCGCGGCAGCTGGCGCGGACGCGGGAGCGTGACGCTGTAGCCCTTGCCCGCCTGCATCGGCAGCGTGAGCCCGAGCGGGCGCACCGCGCTCGGCGACCACGAGCCGCCCGCGAGCACGAACTCATCCGCTTCGATCTCGCCGTGCGTTGTGATCGCGGCGGCGAGTCGGCGGCCTTCGCGGCGCCAGCCCGTGATCTCGGTGGACCACCCAAACTCCACGCCGGCCGCGCGCGCCAGCCGCAGTAGAGTCGGCATGAGCCGTTGCGGCGTGAGGTGGCAATCGAGCGGAAAATAAACCGCGCCCGCGACCGCCATGTGCACGTCGGGATCGAGTTCGGCGGCTCGGGCGGCGGAAACCACCTCGGCGGCGACGCCGAGCTCGCGGGCGCGCGTGGCGACGGCGGCTTCGTCATCGAGCGCGTGCTGCGTTTTGCAGAGCATCAGCAGGCCGCGGCGCACGAGGCCGAAATCGCTTTTTGTTTCATCGGCGAGCTGTTCGTAGAGCGCGCGGCTCGCAAGGCTGAGATCGCATAGCACCGGCGCACTGCGCGCGACGTGATCGGCGTTGGCCGCGCGCATGAAGCGCAGGCCCCACGTGATGAGATCGAGGCTCAGGCGCGGGCGGATGTAGAACGGACTCTTCGAGTCGAACATCCATTTCAGCGCGAGCTTCGTCATGCCCGGTGCGGCGAGCGGGATGAAGTGGCTCGGCACGATCATGCCGGCGTTGCCGAAGGAGCAGCCATCGCGGTCCTCGGGTTGGCGCTCTACGACGGTCACGCGATGCCCGCGCGCCGCGAGTTCGCGCGCGCAGCACAGCCCAATGATGCCGGCGCCGAGGACGACAACGTGTTTGGATTTTCCCACTCTCATCCGCGGATACCCCAGCAAAACGGATCGCGCTCGTCGAGGAGCAGCGTGGCCTCGGCGCAGACGTGCGCCTCGCCGGTGATCGTCGGTGCAATCTCGCCCTTCGCGCGATCGTGCCAGCGGAAGCGGCCCGTGAAGCGGCTGCCGATCACACTCTCGACGACATGGGGTTGACCCTCTTTCAGCAGGCCGTCGGCTGCGAGACAGGCGAGGTGCGCGCTGGTGCCGGTGCCGCAGGGCGAGCGGTCGTAGGCTCCGCCGGGGCAGAGCACGAAATTCCGCTCGTCGACGCCGCGCGTGGCGGAACGCGTGACCATCTTGATGTGATCCACCTCGGGGTAGCCTTGCTCGCCCAGGTGTTCGCGGACGAGCCGCGAGAAACCGATCAGGAAATCGAGTTGGTCGCGCCCAAAGGTGCCGCCATCGGTCTCGGTGATGAAAAACCAGTTGCCGCCCCACGCGATGTCGCCGCGCACCAGCGCGTGGCCGGGGATGTCCGTGTCGTTCGGCAGCTCGATGTCCACGTTCTTGGCCTTGCGGTAGCTCACGACATTCGTGACCGACACGCGACCGTCCGTGTGCAGCTCCGCCGAGACGGCGCCGACCGGTGTGTCGATGGCGACGCGGCCGGGTTTGAGGCGGCCGAGGTGCGCGAGCGAGGCGACGAGGCCGATGGTGCCGTGGCCGCACATGCCGAGGCAGCCGACGTTGTTGAAAAAAATCACGCCGAGGTCGCAGCCCGCGCGGTGCGGCGGCACGAGCAGCGCGCCGACCATCACATCGGAGCCGCGCGGCTCGTTGACGATCGCGGAGCGGTAGCGGTCGAATTTTTTCTGGAAGCGCGTGGCGCGCTTGTCGAGCGGGCCGGTGCCGAGATCGGGGCCGCCGTCGAGCACGAGCCGGGTGGGCTCGCCGCCGGTGTGGCTGTCGAGAATTGTGATGCGTTTCATGATTGGTCGGAGCGGCGGCTTTCTTGCCACCGAGGGTGGGTGGCGACTGCCGGAATTGACTCGCCGCGGAGCGCGACGCATTTTCGCGCCATGCAAATTACGCTCGCAAAGGATGTGGAGACGTTTGTGCAGGCGCAGGTGAAAGCCGGGGTGTCGTCGAGTGCCGCCGACCTTGTGAACGATGCGATTCGGGCCTTCAGCGTGCAGAGCGAGCGCCCGTTCGGGCATGATGCAGAGATCGAGGCGTGGTTGCTGGAGGCGGCCGAAGGAGCAACAACGCCACTCACGCCGAGCGATTTTGCCGTGATTCGCGAACGGGTGCGCGGACGACTCGCGGGCCGCGGTTTGTGAGCACGACGAAGTCCGCGCATTTTCTTACCGACGTCGAGCTGACCTACGAGTGGTATGCGCTCAGCGCCAGCTGGGAAGTGGCGGAGCGGTATCTCGGCGCAATCGAGGCGACGTGCGCGCTGATCGCGTCCCATCCGCGAATCGGCACGGCGGTTGAATTCCTGCATCCGAGGCTGGCGAGCTGGCGGTTTCTGGTGGTGATGCGCCCGTTTCACCGGCACATCGTGTTCTACGAAGCGACCGACGGCGGGACGATTTTCCGGCGCGCGATGCACGGTCATCGTAACCTGCCGCGGCGACTGCGCGAAGCGCCCGGTGCCGGGTAGAATTCGCGTCATGGGATCGCGGGCCGAAGCGCGCGCACAAAAAATCCCTCCATGCGCTTTCGGCCGTAGGGCGCGCGGAAGACGCCGTGGCCGGCGCCGGGCATGACGAGGTAGTCGAAAATTCCGGCCGGCTTTCGCGAGGGCGTTGGCGACCTGGTAGGTGCTCGCGGGGTCGACGTTTTTGTCCAGCTCGCCGACGACGAGGAAGAGTTTGCCCTGCAGCTTGGCGGCGTGGGTGACGTTGGAGTTCGCCGCGTATTCTGGCCCGACGGGCCAGCCGAACCACTGCTCGCTCCACCAGATCTTATCCATGCGGTTGTCGTGGCAGCCGCAGTCGGAGGCGGCGGCGTGGTAGAAATCGCCGTGAAACAACAGCGCACCCAGCGCGGGGTATTTGGCGGCGGCGGCGCGCGCAGGGTCGAAGGCCGGGGTGCGCGTGGCTTTGTCGCCATCGACGACGAAGAACTCCTCGCCGCCGCCGGGCACATCGACGCGATACCAGAAGCGCGAGGCGTTTCCGATCCAGTGGGGATCGACGGGGCCGTGGTGGAGTTTCGGTGTGGGCTCGGCTCCAGACAGGGAGAAGGGCACCACGAAATACACGAACGACACGAAAAAGGGAGAAGACCGGATGCCGGCGAAAGCGCGGCGATTTACGGAAGCCCCAAAGGGGCGAAAGATGATAGCCCAGGGCACGCGCCCTGGGAATCCAGCATGGTATTTCACGAGCCCTGAAAGGGCGAAACGGCGATGAAGTTTCGCCCCTTCAGGGCTCATCATTTTTCTTGCCCAATACCCAGCGCGTTGCGCTGGGCTATCGCATTTCGCCCCTGCGGGGCGTCGATCGCATTTCATCCCTCCGGGGCTTCGGAGCGTGCGGGGCGTTTCCGCGAAATCAGGCAGTAGGAGTCTCATGGTTGTTCGCCGACGAATTTCCAGGAGCTGCGGTAATCGCGGGGGAGTTTGGTGGCCATCACGTGCGCGCGGACCATCTCGATGGGCATCGGGCCGCCTTCGAGGATGCGGTCGTGGAAATCGCGTTCCTTCATTTTGCCGGACGTGACGAGTTCGGCGTAGAGTGCGCGGAGCTGGATCGCGCCCATCATGTAGCCGACTTGATAGAGCGGGGAGTAGTCGCCGTTGAAGGAGCGGCGCACCTCGCCGGTCGCGGTGTGACGGTCGTGGCCGACGCGCTCGACGAGGAAGTCGATGCACTGCTGCGGCGTCCATTTGCCGAGGTGGAAGTTCAGCGAGAAGACGATGCGCGCGGCGCGGTGCGTGCGCCAGAAGAGCATGCCGGCGCGGTTCTCCGGCGTCTGCGGGAAACCCAAATCCCAGAGATGAAATTCCCACCAGAGCGCCCAGCCCTCGGTCCAGAACGGCGTGGCGAAGAGTGCGCGGTGGGGATTGTGGCGCGCGGCATACCACTGCTGGAGATGGTGGCCGGGGATCAGCTCGTGGTGGACGGTGGCGCGGCAGAAGTGGCGGTTGTTGGCGCGGAGGCTGTCGAGCTTCGCGTCGTGCCCCATGGTGTCGGTGGGGAAGGAAACCTGGATGGTTTCGCCGCCGAGGAAGAACGGGTTCACTTTCTGGCGCTCGGGCGCCATCATCGACATCCGAAACGTGTCGATGGCGTGCGCGGGCACGGTCACGAGGTCGCGCTTCGTCACAAACGCGATCGCCTCGTAGGCCTGCTCGGCGATGAGCGCGGGCTGCGCGCCGGGCTCAACATGGTCGCGCTTGATGCGCTCGAGCGCGGCGCGCCAGTCGTCGCCGAGGCCCATGTCGCGCGCGGCGCGTTTCCACTCGGCCTCGCACCACGCGAATTCCTTTTCGCCGACGGCGATGAGCTGCTCGGCGGTGTAGGGAATCATCTCGCGCGCGAGATTGTGCTTCAACCCCTCGGCGCCGATGGGATCGCCGACGATGGGTTCATCCTCGCCCTCCTTGAAGCCGACGATCTTCTCGCGGAGGAATTTCGCGTAGCCGTCGAGCGCCTTGGCGGCGGCGGCGTGCGGCTCGCGGGTCCACCAGCCGAATTGCGGGTCGTAGGCGTTGTAATGGTCGAACCAGTTTTTCAGCGTGCGCGAAAGATCGTCGAGGCGCGTGGCGGCGCGGAGGGCGAGAATCTTGTTGGGTTTTTTCGCGGCGTCGGCTTCGAGGGTTTTGCGCGTGGCAGCGATGTCGGCGGCGAGCTGGCCGAGTGTGGCGGCGGCAACGCGCGCGTCGACGGGCTCGAGCAGGCGGCGCGATTCCTGAAGCTGCGCGATGGCGTCGGCGAAGGGCAGGAGGGCGGCCAGCTCGGTGTTGCGCGCGGCGGTGCGGGCGTTGAGCGCGAGCTCTTGCTGGAGCTGCTGGCGGAGCAGATGCCAGTCGATGCGGCCCTCAACACCGAGCGGATCGAAGGGCACGGCGTCGAGCCGTGCAAACCACGCGGATTGAAACTCGCCGAGCCGCGTGAGCTGCAGCGCTGAGCCGGGCACCGAATAAAAACGCAGCAACGCGTCGCGGTCATGCACGTAGCGCTCGACGAGTTCGCGCAGCTCGCTCGACGCGGGGCGCGCGAGCTTGGGGAGATCGGGCACGTAGCTGGCGGCGGGGCGCTGCGAGGGCGAGGGCTCACCGTGACGGAAGTCTTGGGCGAGGGCGCAGAGTGGAATGCCGAAGGCGGCGAGCGCGGCGACGACGGGAAGCGGGGTGAACGATTTCATCGGCAACGGGGAGGGATGAGAGTTGAGGCGGCCCGAAAAGCAGAGGCGGCCTGAGTGGAAAAAGCAACGAACCGAGTGGGGTTCGCCCGCTGCGTCTGCGCGCGCGACCGGGTTGCGCGCTAGATCACGTGCGTGTGGCGCATCCGGTAGATCCCATAGGCCAAGGCGGTCGCCGCGACGATCCCGCCGGGAATGAACAGCGCAGCATATTCGAGGCGATGAAAAGCCGCCGCGCCCGCGATGCCACCGCAGAGAAACGCCGAGATGATGAGCAAACACAGGCGCAGCCGCAGCACATCGACGGGGATGCCGCGCAGGGTGTGGCCGAGGAAGATCCCGAGGTCGGTAAACATGCCGGAGATGTGCGTGGTGCGGACCACCGCCCCGCTGTAGGTGCTCACCATGGCGTTTTGCAGGCCGCACGCCGCGGTCGCAAAATAGATACCGATGAGATTGTGGCGCTGAAGCAGCGGCACGGCGGCGCACAGCAGCGCCGATTCCAGCAGCAGCGCGACGCTGTAGCGGCCGCCCAACTGGAGTTTGCTGTCCCGAATAATCATCCCGCTCAACACGGTCCCCGCGAGGAACGAGCCGATCACCGCCGCGAGATGCAGCGCCGTTGACCAATCCAGCGCTGCGAGGGCCGCGGCCAGCGTCGTTGTCGTGCCTGTGAGGTGCGTGATCGCCTGCCGCTCGAAACCGAGCAGGCCGACGACGTTCACCATGCCCGCGACAAACGCCAGCGTCCACACCCCGGCCCAAACCCAACGTGGCAGCTTGGAAAGCATCGGTTATGGAGCGCGGGTTGTAATGCTTATCGACCTAGTGTGCGACTGGCTGCGGCTCAACTGGGTGTTACGCGGCGTTCTCATGACGACGAACTCTCAATATCACAAACCGAACCGCTGCGTAAATGCACACGGCCCAGAGTAAACTGTTCAGCGCGATAAGGAGATGCCCCAGAATCCCCGGCGCTGGCGTCGGCCAAAGCGGAACAGCAGGAAAGAAGAGAACGTCCGTGAGGCGATCCATGAATGTCTCAAGCGCTGAGTAAGGGGCAGGCGAGGGCGAGTCGAAGCGAGACGTGGAGGTGCCGAACGAAAAGAGCAGTGCAACAAAACTGACAGCGAAATGTGTCGCTGCGATCAAGAGGATGACAGTCCAACGAATAATTTTCCTTCTCCCTTCTGGTGCGTGTGAGTGCATGATGCGGTAAGCCGCCTAACATTGCTTTAGATGCACGCGCGAAACATCGCGTTGTCGCACAACAAGGATCGAAGCGAACTGCATATTTGGAGTTTTTTTGCCGGAGGGCTTGCGGGTTGTCGACAGATTTGCCGTAGCCACGACTCCGGATATTCCGCCTACGCTTGGTAGTTGGCGTCGGTGTCGCAAAGTAACGTAGTCCGCCCGCCGCCATCGAAATCCCTCGCGCGTTTCCGCTCCGCCGCTTTGCCTCTCGGCGCTCTCCATTTCTCTATGAAATTCACCCCGTTTCTCGCCGGCTTGCTCCTTAAGTCCGCATTCGCCGTTGCGGCGACAGCGCCTGCGGCCAAGCCGCGCAATGTCCTCATTTTTCTCGCCGACGACTACGGCTACATGGACATGGGGGCGAATAATCCTAAGACGTTTTATGAGACGCCGAATCTCGACCGGCTCGCGGCGACGGGCGTGCGGTTCACGTCGGGCTACGCGGCGAATCCGGTGTGCTCGCCGACGCGCTACTCGATTCAGACGGGGCGCTACCCGACGCGCGCCGGACTCACCAACTGGCTCGCGGGGATGCGCGTCGAGCGGTTTCAAAATGCGCCGCTCACGCTGCAAATGCCGCTGGAGGAGACGACGCTCGCCGAGGTGCTGCGGCCCGCGGGCTACCGCACGGCGTTTGTCGGGAAGTGGCATCTCGGGGAAGAGGAAAAATTCTGGCCCGAGGCGCAGGGCTTCGATGTGAACGTCGGCGGATTTTCCAAAGGCTCGCCGCCCAGTTATTTCTCGCCCTACAAAAATCCGCGGCTCACCGACGGCCCGCTGGGCGAGCACCTGACGATGCGACTCGCGGCCGAGACGGCCGCGCTGATCGCGAAATTCGCGGCGGAGGGAAAGCCGTTTTTCATCCAGCACAGTTGCTACGACGTGCACACGCCGTTGCAGGCGCCGAAGGAACTCATCGAAAAATATCGCGCCAAAGCCGAACGGCTCGGGTTGAAGGACGCGTTTGCGGAAGAGAAACAGCACTTCATTTCCGTCAAAGCGCCGCGGCAGGTGCGCACCGTCCAGAATCACGCGGTGTATGCCGCGATGGTCGAGAGCATGGACACCGCGGTTGGCCGCGTGCTCAAGAAGCTCGACGAACTCGGACTTGCCGACAGCACGCTCGTCGTCTTCACGTCGGACAACGGCGGGCTCTCGACCTCCGAAGGTTTGCCCACGAGCAATCACCCGCTGCGCGGCGGGAAGGGCTGGGTTTACGAGGGTGGAATCCGCGAGCCGTTTCTCGTGCGGATGCCTGCTGCGACGCTGCGCCCCGGCACTGCGAGCGATGTGCCGGTGATGAGCATCGACCTCTTCGCGACCGCACTCGACTACGCGGGCGTAAAGGTGCCTGCCGGTCTCACGATTGACGGGCAGAGCCTTGCACCGCTGCTGCGCGGCGGTTCGGCCCCGGCCCGCGACGCGCTTTATTGGCACTACCCGCACTACGGCAATCAGGGCGGCTTCCCCGGCGGCGCGATTCGCATGGGCGACTGGAAGCTCGTGGAAAATTACGAGGATGGCGTCGTCGAACTCTACAATCTCCGCGACGACATCGGCGAAAAAAGCGACCTCGCCGCGGCGCAGCCCGCCCGCGTGACGGCGATGCGCACGAAACTGCACGCGTGGTATCGCGAGGTCGGCGCGAGATTCCTCCGCGCGAAAGACGGCGGCCCGCCGCCGTGGTCACCGGGGCAGTGAGGGGTGACTTCTGGGCGTGCCGAGCGGTTTGTCATTCTGAGACAACAAACTAAAGCGCAACGCTTTCGGCGGCTCGCGCCAATGACAGCTCTTCGAGCTGTCATTGGCAGCGCAGCGAAGAATCCACTTGGATATTCGCGACCCGAAATTGTGTTCGTGCCTCCTGCTGGATTCTTCGCTGCGCTCAGAATGAAGGATAGGAATAACTCCGTGGCTTTCTCTCGGTCCGTTTGCGGATGCTCCCTACTGCAGCTTCACCGGATAAGTCCGCTGCAATAATTTCTCCGGCACCGGGATCACGCAGATGTTCATCGCGCGGCCATCCTCGGAGAGCATGGCGGACTGGATCTGGATGCGCGTGCTGTCGGCGCTGAAGGTCGGGTGCGGGTGATCGGCGGCGGTGCGCTTGTGGTCGGCAGAGAGGAGAATCACTTCGTCGGTCTGGCGATCGATGAGGTAGATGTTGCGCGCGAAGTCGTCGCCGACCGCCCAGCGCCCGTCGGGCGAGCCGTGGACGTGCCAGAGGCCGCTGCCGGTTTTCGTCTGGCCGGCGATGCGCATTTCGCGCGTGCGGAGATTCACGATGGCGAGGCCGGTCGGGTGTTCGCGCGTGCCGGCAACGCCCCAGTCGTCGTTCACGCCGGGTTTGCGGTGGCCCATGATGGCGAGGGCGATTTCGTCTTTGGTGATGACTGCTTCGTGCGTGACCCACTCGTAGGGCGCCTCGGGGTAGAGCGGGCGCAGACCCGTGCCATCGGCGAGGACGGTCCACGTGCGCTGCGGGGCCTTGCCGCCGGTTTCCCAGCAAAAAACGATTTCGCCCGGCACGTAAGGATTGGTCTGCACGTGGCCAATCTGGAACGGCACGGCGACGATGAATTTCACCTCGCCGGTTTTCAGATTCATCGCGGCGAGTCCGGTGGGGCCGGCGCCCATGCCGCGGGGGCCATAAGTGGCCTCGGCCTTTGTGCCGCTTGCGA
>JANXSC010000300.1 GCA_025352845.1 Opitutaceae bacterium | reverse complement strand
CGGCAGCTACCGCTTCACGGAGGGCACGCTGCGCGGTTTGCAAAACCGTGGGGGGCCGTCGTGCCAAATTTGATCTGCGCATCGCGGCTGCCGTTTTTGCGGTGACCGCGGTAGTTGAAGCCCGCGTTGAAGCCCAGGCCGCGCAGCGTGCCCTCCGTGAAGCGGTAGCTGCCGGCGACATTGACGCTGTGCCGCACCAGACCATTCGCGAGCGTGCCGGGGGTGAAGCCGTTGAAGCTGTTGTCGATGTTCTGCAGAGCGGTCGCGATCGCGGTCGGATCGAGGATGGCGCGGCCGTTGATCACCTGACCAGCCGTGGCCGCCGCACCGCGCTGGAACTCCGCGAGGTTTTTGGCATAATAGGCGCGGCGGCCGGGACTGTCGGAGATCGTCGTCACAATCGGGTGCGAATAATTCATGGTGAGCGTCACGTTCCGCGAGGGATTCGCGGTCAGCTCCACTTCCCAGCCCTCCAGCTTGCGGTCCTGCGTGTCGCGATAGCTGAAAGCGGAGATGAGATCGGGATCGGTGTAGCCGAGATTTCGCCAGATATTCTGGAAGTCCGCCGCGCTGCCGAAGGTGATGATGTTTCCGGTCTGCGTGGTGTTATAGTGGCTCAGGGTCGCGTAAGCGACGCCGTTGGGCATCGAGTAGCGCAGGCCAAAATCCTTGGTCGTGGCGACGGGCGGCGTCGGGCGGTTGCCGTCGATCAGCGGCGCGCCGGTGCTCGGGATGGAAAAATTCTGCGAGTAGTTGGCGACGAAACCGAGCGGCGCGAGCCACCGGATACTCGACGGAAACGGATAGGCCACGATGCCGCCGCTTTGGCTGTTGCGGAAGGTGGTGAGCAGGCCGCGGCGGCCCGCCTCGTTGAGCAGCGTCTTCGGATTCTGGGCCCCCATGATGATGTTGTAGGGCGCGTTGGCGTTGAAGCCGATGTTGCCGGAGACGTCGTCCTGATTCTTGTCGCGCCGGAAACTCAACAGGAGCCCGACGCGCTCGTCGAAGAACGTCGTCTGGGAAACAATCTGGCCATACGTGAGCCGGCGGTTGTTGTCGGCGGCAAAGCCCGTGTCCACGTTGGCAAAACGCATGCCACCGATGTTGTCGTTGAGCACCGGCGCGATTTTCGGGCGGGGCTGATCCCAATAGACGCGGAAATTAAGCGTATTCACGCCGTTTGTCGGATTCGGTGTGGTCGGATTATCCACGCGGCGCCAAGCGCGGGTCCACGCCTCATAAAGATCCTGGCGCCAGCCGCCGTTGGCGAGGAAGCTTTGCTTCATGCCGAGCCGCTTCGATACTTGAAAGCTGTAGTTCGCGGTGAATTTGAATTCGTTGACGTTGTTCGACTGATATTGGCTGTTCTGGCCGAAATCGGCGTAGGCCTTGCCGAAGTTCGGGTTTGTCCGACCGTCGGGGAGCAAACGGTTCACGTCGATGCGATACTCGTTAGGCGTGCCCTGTGCGTAGAGACTGACCGGATCGATGTCGTGGCTGAGCCAGGCGAGCTGGAGGAATAGATCAGGAGAAAAACGGTGGTCGAGGTAAACGGCGCGATTGTTCAAATCGCGATCGAAGTAGGCGTCGGCCGGCCCGAGATTGAAGCGCTTCGACACGCCGGACTTAAAACCGGGTATATCGGTGCGGCCTTCCCACGGAATCGCGTAGCCGAGACCGATCGAGCGGTATTGGTTGCCGCGATAATTGAGCAGGCTGTTGGTGCTGAAATTCCAAACCAACTGATCGTTGTTCTGATTGATCACTTGGAGGCCGGCGGCGGTGAGCGCGGGGGCGGCGATGGTCGAGTTGTCGTTGTTGAAGGTGGTGCGATTCCAAATCGAGGCCTGCTCGTTGTAGGTCCGGCGGTATTGCACCTGAAATTCCGCCGTGCGCTCGTATTCGACGCGGAGCTGGGTGCTGGCCGCAATCTTGTAGGAGCCCAGCAGCGTGATCGCGTTTTCCTTGTTACTGGTGCCGTCCTGGTAGGCTTTGGTGTCCTGCCGCAGCGCGTTCACGCGCAGCGCATATTTTTCCCAACCGTAGGAAGCATCGATCGTCGCGCGGTAGCCGCCGTAGGTGTCGAAGCGGAAAGTGGAGCTTGAACGCCGGTCGTTAAAACGGGCCTGCTTGCTTGAGCTGCCCTGCATGCCGCCGGGGCCGGCGTCGCCGAACAGGGCAGCGTTGGGCCCGCGCGAAAACTCGAAGCGCTCGGAGTTGTAGCTGTCGGCGACGAAATACTGCAGCGCGCCGTTGCGCGAGGGATAGTTGGAGCCGTTGCCCGCGCCGCGGAAGTTCGCCTGAAACCGGTTGCCGCCGAAGGGACCGTTTTCGCCGCCGGTCGGCGCCTCCATGTTCAGGGTCCACGCCGCCGCCTCGTTCATGTCGGTGATGGCGAAATCATCGAGAAATTCCCGGGTCATCACCGAGATGGAGGCCGCCGTGATTTTCAGCGGGGTATCGGCGCGACCGCCGGAGAGCGTGTTACCCGCGGCGTAGCCGTTATCCTTGTCCGTGCTGACTTGGAACGGCGTGAGCACCACGGTCTCGTTTTTTGCGCCGGCCGGCGCGGTGGCCGGGCCGGGTTGAGCGGATTGGGCGAGCGCATACGCGCCAGAGGCGCCGAGGGCGCCGATGAATACAAGGCAGCGGCCAGCGGCCGACGCGATCCGACGTGGGGTGGTCATGGTGGGGATAGAGGGGCTAACCAGAGGGCAGGCAGTAATCACGCGAAAATAACTTCGCCGATTTCTTTGCCACCATATCGGCGCGGGCCAAACTGGGATGCAACGCGTAACATTGCCAGACCGTCCGACACCTTTCCGCGCCCGAAGCCTCGACAACCAAATGCCCGGCGCTTCACCTTTGCACCAGACCGCCGCACTCACTTTCCGTCCGCACCCCAAGTCCAACCATGTCCCGTCACGCCTTGCCTCGGAACATCGGACGTGTGTTTCTCTCCGTGATTGTTGTGGCCCGCGCCCTCACGGATACCGCGGCCGCGGCGCCGACCGCGCCGCCCGGTGCCACCTCGGCTCTCACCCAATTCCACACGTCCGTCGCTCCCATCCTCAAGGAACATTGCTACGGCTGCCACGGCGATGGCGTGCGCAAGACCGGCTTCGCCTTCGACGAACTCATCTCCCGCGAACAGCTCCTCGGCCAGCCTGAGTTCTGGCTTAAGGTTCTGCGCAACACGCGCTCCCACGTCATGCCGCCACCGGACGAGTCCGTCCCGACCGCGGCCCAGCAGCTCGCGCTTGAAAAATGGATCATCACCGGCGCCTTCGGCCTCGATCCCGCGCAACCCGACCCCGGCCGCGTCACCGTCCGCCGCCTCAACCGCGCCGAGTATCGCAACACCATCCGCGATCTCCTCGGCACCGACTACGACACCGAGCACCAGCTCGCCGCCGACGACATCGGCTACGGTTTCGACAACATCGGCGATGTCCTGACGCTCTCGCCGATGCGCATGGAGAAATTCATCGGGGCCGCGCAGGCCACCGTGAAAAGAGCCGTGCCGGAGGATTTCAAGGCCATCTCGGAGCAGTTCGTCAACGGCACCGATTTTCTCACGGCCGACGGTAGCAAGTCGGGACACCCGATGTCGTTTTATCAGGCGCGCACCGTCAGCCACACGTTTCAGATTCAGACGGGCGGCGACTACCGGATCGTCATGGCCTCGTCGGTCGATGGCGTGACCAATCCCGATCCGGGCCGCTGCAAAGTCACCGTCCTGGCCGACGGGCAGGAATTTTTTTCGCAGGTCTACACGTGGGCCGACTGCATGTTTTACCAGGAAGAACGCGTGCTCCACTGGGCGCCCGGCGCGCATCGCCTTGAGTTTCGCCTTGAGCCGCTCGAGCCGCCGGAAAAGCAGCGCGGCAAGATGACGGAGACGCAAAAGGAGCGCGCCGAGAAGCGCCAGC
>JANXSC010000271.1 GCA_025352845.1 Opitutaceae bacterium | reverse complement strand
GCCCTCATCGAGGTTTACGAGATGCCATAACAACGCGATACCGGCTGGCCAACCACCGGACCAAGCCTCCTCGTCAGACTTTCGAGCCCCGCGCCACCCGGCGCGGGGCTTTTTTTTGGGCGGCCGGCAGTTTCGGAACTCCGGGCGGTCCGGGTTTGGCCTCACGTCAGAAACGTCGGGAGTCCTTACAAAACGGACCACCAGTGCCGGAGTTCCGAAACTGCCGGCCGCCCCAAAAAAAACCCCGCGCCGGGTGGCGCGGGGCCCGAAAGTCTGACGAGGAGGCTTGGTCCGGTGGTTGGCCAGCCGGTATCGCGTTGTTATGGCATCTCGTAAACCTCGATGAGGGCTATGCCCGTGCCACCACCGACGCCGGTGACTTGCGCGGTATAGTTGCCGGGGGCGAGGGTCAGGACCATGGCCGAGTCGTTAGTGGCGAGACCGAAGGCCCCGACTTGCACCGAACCGGTGGAGATGGCGACGGAATCCGGGGAGGTGTTCCAGTTGGTGTTGCTCGCGACCGTCGCGGCACCGTTGAAGAGCGTCAGCACCGGCTGTGCGATCACACCCGTCACACCAAAAGGCGTGAGCCCGGGACCGACGCCACGGACGAGCACGCGCTTGGAAGAGCCGGGCGGCACCACAAAACCGGCGATGAGCAAGTTCTCACCGACACCGACCGAGGCGCGAGTGGAGATGTTGAGCAGTTTCTGGCCCGGATTCGCAGCGGAGAGGTCATAGACTTCGATGAGCACCACGCCCGCGGCCGCGGTCGTGCTGCTGACCACGCCACTGTAGTTGCCGGGCACCAGCGTCACGATCATCGCGGCATCGGTCCCCGCGGCACCGAGGGTAAAGGCGCCGACCTGCGCGCCCGCCGCGTCGATGGCGGCGCGATTGCCCGCGATGCCGGCATTGGTGCCGAGCGAAGTCGTGCCGCGGAAGAGTTCCAAACGCGGCGAGGCCAGCGCGCCCGTGAGGTTGAACGGTGCCGCGCCCAGCGTCGGGCCGACCGCGCGGATCAGCACGGGCTTCGATTCATCGCCCGAGATCACGAAACCGGCAATGGCGACCGCGTCACCCGTGCCCACCCGCGCGCGCGAGGAAATGTTCACCAACCGCTGCCGGGCGAGCGCAAGATCGGAACCACCGCTGAGGCTGGCCGCGGCGACCGCGCCGGTGGCATTGCCGGTGACGAGCCCGCTCGCGGCGGCAATCGTAAGATTGATCGCCGAGCGGCTTGTGATGATCCCGATCTGGCCGGAGCTGGTGAGCGTGCCGAGGCCGCCGTCGGAAGCGGTGCCGCCGCCGAGGATGATCGCGAAGGCTTGGTTGTTCGGACCGGCGATCACGTAGGCCGTCACGGCATTGGTCGGCGAGCCCAGCTGGTAGAAACCGGCGACGCCCTGCGTCGCGCCGGTGGCACCGGCGAGCGAACCCGAAAGCGTGGCGCTCACGCCGCCGCTGATGGCACCGGAAAGCGTTCCGTCGTTCGCGATCGAGCCGGTGACGGTCACAGCCCCAAGGGCGGCGGCACGGGGCGGCTCATCATCGCCACCACTGCTACCGGCGACAGCCGCCTGCGAGAAAAAGAACTGGCCACCGTCGCTCACGGTCAGCCGCAGATTCACCACCGGAGCCGTGCCACCGGGTAGATAACCGAGGAATACGGCACTGTTGTCGTCTCGCACGAGCAGGGCAAAGTTGCCGAGCGACCCGCTGAAGGTGCCGAAGTAAACGCCCGCATAACTGCGCGCGATCACCGTGAGCCCGGCCGAATTGGAGGTGACGGTGCCGGCGGAGTTGGTGGCCACCACATCGTAGTTCGCCGCATCGCTGGGTTGGCTGTTGGCGAATGACTGCGTCGGACCGTTCGCACCGGGGATGGCCGCGCCGTTTTTTCGCCACTGGAGGGTGGGCGTGGGCGCACCGCTCACCGCAACCGAGAATGACGCCGCAGTGCCGACCAGCACGGTGCGGCCTGAGGGCTGCGCGACGATAACCGGAGCCGCCGGGGCGGTGACCAGCGTGAGCTGCGCGAGCGAGCTGCCCACGCTGCCGACGGTGTTGCTGACGATGACGTCGTAGTTGCCGACGTCGGCAGCGGTGACGCCGTTGAGCGTAAAGGTGGCCGCGGTCGCGCCGAGCACGGGGACCCCGTTTTTCCGCCACTGGTAGGTGAAGCTCGAGCCGCCCGTCGCCCGGACGGAGAACGACGCGCTGCCGCCCGCGAGAGCAACCGCCTGCCGCGGCGACTCCGCGATAATCGGGAGTTGATTGACCGTGAGCGTGGCAGCCGCCGAGACCGCGGCGCCAAACGCGTTCGTGATCGCGACGGTGTAGGTGCCCGCCTGGGCCGCCTGCACGCCGGTGAGGATCAGCGTGGCGCCGGTCGCCCCGGAGATCGGGATGCCGTTGCGCCGCCATTGATAGGAGAACGGCGCGGTGCCGGCAGCCGTGACGCTAAACGTCACACTCTGGCCCGGGTCGATGGTCTGGCCCGCGGGCTGTGTGGCCACCGACGGTGGAGTATTGGCGGGCAGCAACGTGAGCGTGAAGGTCTGCGTCGCCGTCACGCCATTGTTAGCCGTGAGGGTGAGGGTGAGCGGCGAGCCCGCCGTATCGGGCGGATTGCCACTGAGGACACCCGTGCTCGGATTGAGTGTGAGCCAGGCGGGCAGCCCTGTCGCGGAGTAGGTGATCGTTGGCGTGCTGTCGGCGGTGACGGCAAACGTGTTCGCCTGGCCGACGCGGAAGCTTGCCGCGGCGACGCTGGTGAAGGCGGGCGGCACACCCACCGTCAGTGTCGCAGCATCCGAGGTCGCCGCAGGGTTGACCCCATTGGCGATGACGACGCGGAACTGATCACCCCCCATTGATTGGGTGAGGTTCGCAACGGAAAGGGTCGCGGTATTGACACCGGTGTAGGTCGAATCCGTCGCGAGGTTCACGAAGCCCGAGGTATTGGCGGGCTGGCGTTGCCATTGATAACTGCTCGGCGCGGGCACTCCCGTGGCCACGACGCCAAAGGTGGCAGTCTGGCCCACACTCGCGATGCGACTTCCCGGCTGGGTCGTAATCTGCACCGGAGTCGCGCTTCCACTGCGGCGGATCGCGTTGTTCCCGGTGTCGGCGATGTAGATATTTCCCGTCGAATCGAGAACGATACCATACGGCCGGCTGAATCGCGCCCCACTGCCCACGCCGTCTGCCGAACCGGAAACCCCCGCCAATCCCGCCAGCGTAGTGACATCTCCGGCGGTCGAAATACGACGGATGAGATTATTGTTGGTGTCCGCAACGAAAAGATTCCCGCCGCTGTCCAAGGCCAGCCCACTAGGCCGAGAAAACGTAGCAAACGTCCCATTGCCGTCGCTGCTTCCACTTGTCCCGGTAAGGCTGCCGGCGACCGAGGTGACCGCCCCCACGGCAGAGACCTTCCGGATCGCGTTGTTCTGGGTGTCCGCGACGAAAATATTGCCAGTGCTGTCGACGACGAGCGAGTTCGGCCCATTGAAACGAGCCAACGTCGGCGACGGGTTATTAACAAATCCAGCTGAGCCAAAGGCACCCGCCGCAGTCGTCACCACGCCGCCATACGTGACCCGTCGAATCGCGTGATTGCTGCTATCGGCGACCACGATGGTGCCGGAGGTCGCATCCACCGCGACCGCCGTTGGCAGGAAGAAACGCGCCGCACTTCCCACGCCATCGAGAGCCCCGCTGTTACTGGGCGAACCCGCAATCGTTGTCACCTCTCCCGCAGGGCTCACCACGCGGATGGTGTGGCTGAAGGTGTCGGCAACAAAAACGTTGCCTGCGGTATCGACCGCAACACCCGCGGGTGAGTTGAAGCGGGCGGCGCTGCCCGCGCCATCCGCATTGCCCCGCGCCCCGGCCAAGCCGGCGAGCGTGGTCACCACCCCACCCGGGGTCATCTTGCGAATGACGCTGTTGCCGATGTCGGCGATATAAAAGTTGCCGGCGCTGTCCACGACGATGCTCACGGGGTTGTTGAAAAGGGCGCTGGTTCCGGTGCCATCGGCGCTTCCCGCCACCGCCGCCAATCCCGCGAAGGTCGTGAACGTCGTGCCCAGATTCACCGTGAG
>JANXSC010000257.1 GCA_025352845.1 Opitutaceae bacterium | reverse complement strand
ACGGACGCAAGGTCCGGCCCTACAAAAGCCAAACCATTCAAGCCATCAGGCTCAGATATTTCCCTCGATTCGCACTTTCTGGGCGAAAGGTGGCGAGGTTAAATCCGAACCGAGGCGCGCAGCCGGGCCGCCCTGCACGGCGTCTTCGCGGATGACGTGCATGGTCTTGTAGGCGAGCTGAATCGCGGGATGCGTTTCGAGTTCGGCGACGAGCCGGCGGTTGATCCGGTTGCGGGTGGCGGAGGATTCGCGGTAGTGGGAAACGTAGAAGAGGCTCAGCGTCACGCCGTCTTCGGAGATTTGAGAATGAATCTTCGGCTTGTAGACCGCATCCTCGACGCCGTAGCGCTTTTGCATCGCGGCGGCGGCTTTCTGCGCCGCGGCAAATTGATCGCGGGTCTCCTCCTCCAGCACGCGGCCGAAGAGCGTGAGCGCGGTGGCGACCGGCGTCGAATACGTGATCGTGACGTCGACCTTGTTCCAGATGAAGGGGTGGCCGTGGGTGAAGTTGAAGACCTTGGTCTTGAAGATGTGGTTGTTCGGGATCGTGATCACGCGGCCCGTGGGCTGGTCGGTGCCGAGCCAGCCGTTGACCTCGAGCATGGTCGTGCGGAAGAGCTCGATATCGAGCACATCGCCGCGCGTGCCGTCGATTTCGAGGCGGTCGCCGATCCGGAATTTTCCGCCGAGCATGATCACGAACCACGCGAACATCGAGGTGCACACGTCCTGCAGCGAAATCACCAGCGCGGCGCTCGCGACGCCCACCGTCGTGCCCACCATCGCGAGATCCTGAAACAGGAATCCGGCGAGCACGCCCACCGCCACGAGGAAATGGAGGTAGCGCACGAGCCGCCGGATGAGCATGAGGTTATCGCGCCGGCACATCATCGGCAGGATCAGGTGGGAGAGGAGAATGTAGAGGGCGATGAGGGTGCCGAAGGCGGCGAGCGGCCAGCGGAGCCGGCGGAAGTAGGCTTCCTTGGCGGTCTCGAACTGAGCGGTGAGCGAAGCCGATTCGAGCGCGATCATTTCCTGGTGGAGGCGCACGGCCGCGAGGCGGCGCTTGATGGTTTCGACCTGTGCGGCGAGAAAAGGCGTGCGCTCGACGAGCGCCTTTTTCTGGCTGCGCTGGATCGCGAGCTGCGGGTTGACGGTGAACAACCCCGTCTGCCGTTCGAGAAAGGCGACCTCGCCGTCGAAGCTGGCAAGCTTTTGCCGCTCGAACTCCAGGTTGGACTGGTAGGTCTTCAGATCCTTTTCGAGGTTGGTCGCGTCCAGCACCAGCCGGTTGTCGTTTTTCTTTTTGTCGCCGAGCTGGGCGTAATTTTCGAAGAGCGAGCGGAGGGTGGACTTGGCGACGGGCTCGTTGGTCTAGAGCACGCCGCGCAGGCGGTCGCCTTCGCGGGCGAGCTCGATTTCGCTTTCGACGGCCTCGCGTTCGAGCGCGAGGGCGCGCAGCTCTTCGTTGCGGGTGAACAGGCCCTCCTCAAGCTCGGCCAGGCGGGCGGCGTTCGGCTTGGGCTCGCGGCGGGCGGCCTCGAGCTGGGCGCCGAGGGTGTCGCGATCGGCGGAGGCTTTTTGGCGGCGCGTGCTCAGCGCGAGTAGCTGCGCGGCGCCTTCGTCGGCGGTGCGCACGATGCCGCGCAATTTTTCGCGCAGCGTATCGAGCGGGCTGGCGTTGATGCCCTCGGTCAGCTCGCGCTGCCGGGTGTCGATGGCCTGACGCTCCTCGAGGATGCCGAGTTCCTTCCTCAGGCTCTGTTGCCGGGCATCGAGCGCGCGCTTCTCGTTGTCGGTCTTCGCGCTTTGCCGCACGGAGTCGATGGCGGTGATCTCGGCTTTGAGCCGGGTGACGCGGTCGTCGTCGCGCGAGGCGGCGACGGCGTGCGCGACGACAATGACGGCCAGCAAGAGGCCGCGCACAGCCGCAACCGGGCGCCGCCGTTGGGGAATGCTGGAACGTTGCACGGGCACTCAGGCTCGTGCGAACCGACCGGTCCGACAAGCGCAAAGCCACGGCACGGCGCGCCGGGTGGTGCGGTCAGTGACCCGGCCCGGAATCGGGAAAAAGCTCCACGATGATCTGCCGCAGCTTGGAGGGAAAGACGGGTTTGTAGAGAATGTTGTCGACGCCCACGGTGCGATACGCGGCGGCGACTTCGCTGCTCAGCTCGGAGCAAAACACGACGATCTTGCCGGGAAATTTTTGATTACGCAGCTGGGTCACGAGTTCCAGCCCGTCCATCTTTGGCATGCAGTGATCGGTGATGATGAGCTCGCAGTCGGTCGCGCCGGTGAGGCGGGCGAGCGCGACGTCGCCGTCATCCACGCACTCGATGTGATGGCCGGCGCGCTCAAAGGAAATTCGGGTGATTTCCCGCAGCTCGCGCACGTCGTCGGCGTAGAGGATGCGCAGGCGGCGCGAGGGCGGGCGGCCAGTGACGGGATGTGAATCGGAAGAGGGCACGGGTGGTGTCGCGGTGGCAGCTGGAACGACCATGGACCCGGGACTGGAAATTCGGTTCGCCGTCGCGGGGTGAAAATTATGTTTACTGCGGCCCCCGGGGGACGCCTGCTCCGCAACGACACCCGCGCGCCCGTGCTCAGTCGAGGCCGCGCCGCTTGAGCAGTGGCGTCACATCCGGATCGCCGCCGGTGAAATCGCGGAAGAGTTTCAACGCATCGTCGCTGCCGCCGCGCGAGAGCACGGTGGCGCGGAGGCGGTCGCCGTTGGCGCGCGTGAGGCCGCCGTGGGCTTTGATCCAATCGACGCTGCACGCGTCGAGCACCTCGCTCCAGATGTAGGAATAGTAGCCGGCCGAGTAGCCGCCGGCGAAGGTGTGCGAGAAATACGTCGAGCGGTAGCGCGGCGGCACGGGCGCGAAATCGACACCGTATTTTTTCAGCGCCGCCGCCTCGAAGGCCAGCACGCCGTCGGCGTCCGGCACTTCGGTCGCCCCAATCTGGTGCCACGCCTGATCGAGCAGCGTGGCGGCGAGATATTCGGTGGTCTTGAAGCCCTGGTTGAATTTCGCCGCGGCGGAAACTTTCGCGAGCAGCTCGGCGGGTATCGGCGCGCCGGTCTCGTGGTGCTTCGCGTAATTTTTCAGCACGTCGGGCCACGTCATCCACATTTCGTTCACCTGCGAGGGATACTCCACAAAGTCGCGCGGGACCGCGGTGCCGGCGAAGCGCGGATATTTCACCTTGGAAAACATCCCGTGCAACGCGTGGCCGAACTCGTGGAACGCGGTGTTCACCTCGTCGTAGGTCAGCAGCGTGGGCTGGCCGGCGGGTGGCGGCGGGATGTTGAGGTGGTTTGCGATTACGGGCCGCGTGCCGAGGAGGCTGCTCTGCGAAACGTAGGCGTTCATCCACGCGCCGCCGTTCTTCGTCGGCCGCGCGTAATAATCCAAAATGAAAATCGCGAGCGGCGTGCCGTCGGCCTCGAACACGTCGAAGGTGCGCACACTCGGCTCGTAAACCGGCAGGTCGCGCCGCTCCTTGAACGTAATGCCGTAGAGCCGCGTCGCCGCGTAGAACACGCCGTCGCGCACGACGCGGTTGAGCTCGAAGTAGGGCCGGAGCTGTTCGCCGTCGAAGGCGTAGCGCGCCTGACGCACTTTCTCCGAGTAAAGCTCCCAGTCGGCCGCGCCGATCGTGAAGCCGCCTTTCTCCGCATCGACGAGGGCCTGCATCGCGGCGGCCTCGCGGCGGGCGTTGGCGACGGCGGGCGGGGCGAGTTGCGCGAGGAGTTTGTTCAGCACGTCCACGGTGCCGACGGTCTGCTCCTCGAGCTGATAGGCGGCGTGATGCGTGAAGCCGAGGAGGGCGGCGCGTTCCGCGCGTTTCTTCGCGATGGCCGAGACGGCCGCGCGGTTGTCGAACTCACCACCGCGGCTCCCGCGCGCGAGTGAGGCGGCCATCAGGCGTTCGCGCACCGCGCGGTGTTTCAGGCTGGCGAGCGGCGGCTGCCCGGTGGTGTTTTGCAGGCTGAGGAGAAACTTGCCCTCTTGTCCCGCAGTTTTCGCGGCGGCAGCAGCGGCGTCAATCGCGGCATCGTCGAGCCCCGCGAGTTCCTCGCGCGTGGCAACGACGATGGCGGAGGCGGCGCGCTCCTTGAGGACGTTTTGGGTTAACGTGGTCTGCAGCGTTGCGAGGTCGGCATTGAGCGCGCGGAGCTTTGCCTTGTCGGCCTCGGGGAGCTGCGCGCCGCTGCGCACGAAATCCTGATGGTAACGCCAGAGCAGCCGCTGCGATTCCGCGTCGAGCCCGAGCGTGGCGCGCGCGTCGTAGAGCGCCGCGATGCGCGCGAAGAGCGCGGGGTTAAGCCGGATGGCGTCGCTGTGCGCCGAGAGTTTCGGCGCGATGTCGCGCTGGATTTTCTGCCGCTCGGGATTGGTGAGCGTGCCGTTGAGATTGGAGAAGAGGCCGTTGACGCGACTGAGCAGCCGCCCCGCACGCTCCAGCGCGACGACGGTGTTGTCGAACGTGGCCGATGCCGGATTGTCCGCGATGGCCGCGACCTCGCGGAGATTTTCCGCCATCCCCTGCGCAAACGCCGGCAGGAAGTGCGCATCCTGCACGAGATCGAACCGCGGATAACCAAACGGCAGCGTGCTCTCGGTGAGCAGCGGATTCTCGGCGTCGGCGGCGACGACGGGCATGGAGGCGATGGCGGTAACGATGAGGGCGGTGAAGGCTGCCGACGCGGGGTAGCGCGGGTGTTTGGTCATGTCGGCACGATGTGGGTGCGAGCGGCGCGGTCAACGCGCCGACGTCGAAAGCCCGGACGTGCCAACCGATGCAAGCCCCACTCTCGCGTGCTCCATTGTTGGACCCGGCGATGGTTTCGCCTCAAGTTCCGCCCGACCGCGGCGGCACCTGAAACTCGCCGCAAATCCGATCACTCCAAGGATGACGCCGGATGCCGAGATCCATGACGCCCACGGCATGGCTGGGCCGGCCGCGTCGCCGCAGATTTCCAGACCGCCGAGACCCAGCGCAGCGCCGAGACCGAAGTAAGCCGCCGCACACAGCACGCATTTCGGCGCGAGCGCGAGAAACACGGTTCCCGTAAGCCAGCGTGACGATCGCCGGAAAGTTTCAGTGCGCCGCGGCGACATTGGCCAGTTGGTCGTAGCGATCGTGGTGGCGGAGCCATTCCATACCATACTTCAGGCCTTCTTCGTCACGGCCCTTCGGGACCATGTCGAGCAGGCGGTAGGTGCCCATGATGATTTCGACTCCGCGGCCGTAGGTGGAATAGGTGTGGTAAACCGCGCCGGCGGCATCACGAGCGAAGACGCTGATGCCGGGAGCTTCTTCATGGGGAAAGGGCTGCTTGCCGTAGTTGTAATGGACCGAGCCGCTCGCGAGTTCCTCGGGCGTGAACGACACGTGGAAATCGAAGTTGAAATCAGTCCCGTGCGACGAGACCCAGTTCACGTCCCAACCCATGCGTTCCTTGAAGGGCAGGATTTCGGCGAGCGGCGCGTGGGAGACGGCCGTAAACGCCACGTCGCGGGCGGCCAGGTGCGCCACCGTGGGATTGAAATGATCCATCATGAAGGAGCAGCTCTTGCAGCCCTCCTCCCAGCCGGGGCCGAGCATGAAGTGCTGGACGATGAGTTGGCTGCGGCCCCCGAAGAGATCCGCCAACGACACGCGGCCGCGCGGCGTGGCGAAGGTGTAGGGTTTCCCGACTTTCACCCACGGTAGCGCGCGGCGGCGTGTGTTGATTTTGTCCTGCAGGCGGGTGAATTCCTTTTCCTCGCGGAGTAATTCGCGCCGGGCCGCGAGCCATTTTTCCGGCGAGACGATGGTCGGTGTTTCGAACGAGTTGGTTTTCATGGGATGTGTTTTGGTTCTGAGTTTTGACGACTAAGGTTGAGGTTTGCGGACATGGCTCCGCTGGCAGGGCACCGGACAGTGCCCCGAAATTTTTTGAACCTGACGGGCGGCGCGCCGCTAGGTCTTCAGCGCGGCGTAGGTTTTTTCGTATTCGGCCTTGAGCCGAAGATGCGTCGCCCAGAACGGCGGCGGCGGCGTGCCTTCTAGCAATGCAATGAGCAGCGCGAAGTGCGAGTGCCAGCCACTCGCATAACCGGTGATAGAGGGGATATCTTCACCGCGGGCGCGATGCGTGAGCACGAGGACGACCTCCTTGCCCTGCGGCGTGAGTTCGAAGGTGACGTCGGAATCTTCGTCGAAGGTGTAGCTGAGCACGCGCGGTGGCTCCCAGCGCAGCACGGTGCCCGGCATCTTGAAGCCGGGATCCTGCACGTGCTTCATTTTTTCGGGCGGGGTCTCGCCGGGCGCGAGGTTCTTGTGGAGGAAGAACAGCTCCATCTTGCCGCCCTTTTTCGGCTCCATCGGGCCGCCGGCAAACCAGCGGGCGCGCTTTTCGTCGTCCGTGAGATACTGCCAGATGCGCTCGATGGGGCCGGGCAGCGTGCGCACGAGGCGCACTTCCGCCGGGCCGTGGAAAGTTCCGGGTTGGTCGTTGGTTTTCATGAGGAAGATTTTTTCGTTTTCTCGGCCTTCGCGTTGCGTTCGTCCTCCGCGCGCAGCTCGCGTTCGAGGGCGTCGAGCCGGCGCGACCAGACCGAGCGCGTTTTCTCCAGCCAGTCTTCGAGGTCGCCGAGCCCGTCGGGATTGAGCACCTGCACGCGCGACTGGCCCTCGGCGCGCACGGTCACGAGCCCCGCTTCGCGTAGCACTTTCAGATGCTGGGAAATCGCCGGCGCGCTCATGTCAAATTCCTCGACGAGTTCCCCCGCCGTCCGCTCGCGCACCGCGAGCAGTTCGACAATCCGGCGCCGCGTTGGGTCGGCGATGGCAAGGAGGCTTTGCATGGCCGGCATTAATTAAGTAATTGCTTAATTAAGCAAGCGCTAAATTTAATGCGCTGGCTGAACTCGCGTCAATCGGCGGAACCTCGGTCGCAGCTTACCGCCTCGCCGCCGGGCGGTTGTAGGTGATGATTCGCCCGTCAGCGGTTCGCACTTGGATTGGCTGTCCTTGTTTCACTTCGACAGTCGAGTAATCTTCTCCTGAGACAGGAGCTATGGGCTGCATCCCATTGTTCCCTAATATGCCTGGTTTGAGTAGCTGCTCATAACGAACGGTTGCCACTCCACTGTTTAGAAAAAGGAACCTTCCGGCGGCGGCCGAAATACTCACGAGGTTGTCTATTATGGCTTGGGCTTCACCCTCGGCTTTGAATTTCGCGCGCAGTTCCGGTGTGATGGCCTTTGGCGAAAGGCGGGTGAACCGTAGCTCGTCCTTGTGATGGCCTGTTTGTGCGGCAATCTGAAAGTCGGCTGGCAACAGTCCCGAGGCATCAATCCACGTCATGCTATTTTCAGTTAACCTCACTATTGGCGCAAGACGGCGATCATCTTGGTCCACACCCACGCGCACTGCTTGGAGTGGCGAAACAATTTTCCAAGTGACTGGCGGCTCATCTTTTTTAGACCAAACAAATTGATGAAAAGGGCTGTGCTGAAAAACGCCATCAGGGCCATACCCAAACGTATGGTCTGCTTTGAAACACCAAATTTCGGGAAGATCTTTCGAATGCACCCCTACTCTATCCCCCTCGTATGGTGTCACACACAGCCAGTTTCCCACGAGCGTAGCGTCCGTCAATTTCACGAACTTGAGATCCATTTCCGCTGATGAGTCGCGCTTCCCTGCGGGCTGATTTTCGACGGTTGTCGATGCCGCAGGACCGAGTTCCGCTTTGGTTAACTGAACACCCTCTGCCGACCAACCGTTCTCTTTTTTCACGTAGCGGAGTGCTCCGGTGAGCGTGGCCTTCTGCCCTTTCTTCACGAGTGTGCCGGGGTTCGTGGTGCCGTCCAGAAAGCTGTTCCAACTAAACCCGGATTTTGGCTGTGGAACCGGTTGGCTCGTGGCGAAGCTGAGTTGAGAGCCGAATGGGCCGGTGAGCCACTTGCAGTCCTCGGCAAACTGAATTTGCGCCGTGAATTCGAGCGCATACAGCTTCGTGCCCATCAGCTCGCCATCCTGACCGTTCACTTTTTGAAAGCTAATGAGGGTGATACGGCCCTGTGATTCACGGGTTATCTGCTCTTTGATGACTCGCTCACCATCGCTCGCGGATGGATGCGGAGAGCAGCCGGCCATCAGGAATGCGACGCCGCAGAGAGTAACGAGGGCAAGGCTGGCAAACCCGGTCAGACGATGACCGAAATTGGGTGTCGTCGCGGCAGAGGACATGATCGTTTGGGGCTGGCTTCAGCAGGCTACGGCCGGGCATTGCGGTCAAGTTGATTGCTGCCAGCCATCGCGGAGCGCGCTACGCACCCAGCGAAATGCAAGGGCAACCTCAGGAGATGGGGCGGAAGTAACCGCGAATGGACGAGCGACTGCGAACGCAGACCTGAATGTGAGTTCGGGCCATGATTTTGGCCCCCGTATAGAGTGGCTCGCCCTCGAAGAATGCGCCGCGAACACTGTCGAATGGTTTCAGGTTGGCGTCGTCGCTCCGCATCGCGTGGACGTAGTTGATCACAGCACAATCGAGTTTCCGCTTGAGCAGAT
Source organism: Opitutaceae bacterium (assembly GCA_025352845.1). GTDB lineage: Bacteria > Verrucomicrobiota > Verrucomicrobiia > Opitutales > Opitutaceae > ER46. Next base: position 8,262 of record JANXSC010000257.1, on the reverse strand, counting down.
CCTTGTCGCCTCTGGCACCGGGCTCGTTCTTGGGCAGGTTGAGGCCGTTCGATTCAAGCCCGTGGCGCATGTCGTCGAAGCCGCTTCGAACCAAGCCAAGCGAAGAAGCCTCGGTCAGGTCCAGGCAGTTTCCGAGATCGATGATGGCACCGATGATGAACGGCTTGGCGATGCGATTGCGCGATTTCGGCGAATGCCGCGCGAGAAACTTCGCCCATTGCAGCGCACGTTCGGGATTGTTTTCCCAAAAATAAATTCCGTGCCCCAGCCAGTCGTAGTCGTTGGTGCTCGGGGCGAGATACTCATGGCCCGCGAGTATCCGCTCGCCGACGCTTTCGTCGCAGCCGTGAAAGCCGAGCACGAAAGCGGAGGCATACATGTCAGCGGTAACGCGGGTGAAGCTTCCCGGCTTTGGTGATGAAGCCGTGCTTCAGTAGAAAAGCCTTTGCGCTAGCGGGGGTGGCGTTGATGCGCTTCCCCGCTGCCTTCATGGCGCGGATTTCCACCTGCACTTGTTTCTCCGTGGGCTTGGCAAGCATCACCGTCATGCAGGCAAAGTAGGCGTTGAAATCGGGTGCGCAAGCCTGAGTTGCGGCGTGGCAAGAACGGGAAACGTAATCAGGCAGGGTTGTAGTCGAGATACGGTCCGAGCCATTTTTCCGCTTCGGCGAGAGACATTTTTTTCCGCGCGGCATAGTCTTCGATCTGGTCTTTGCCGAGCTTGCCGACGGCGAAGTATTTTGAATCCGGATGATTGAAATACATGCCGCTCACGCTGCTCGCGGGGCTCATGGCGCAGCTTTCGGTGAGGGTGATGCCGGTGGCGGCGGTCGCGTCGAGCAGGGCGAAGAGCGTGGGTTTCTCGGTGTGGTCGGGACACGCGGGGTAGCCGGGGGCGGGGCGGATGCCGCGGTATTTTTCGCGGATGATGTCCTTCATCGCGAGGTTCTCGGCCTTACCGTAGCCGGAGAAATCGCGGACGCGCTTGTGCATCAGCTCGGCCAGCGCTTCGGCGAGCCGGTCGCCGAGGGCCTGCGCCATGATGGCGGAGTAGTCGTCATGCACGGCCTTGAACTCGGCGGCGAGCTGCTCGACGCCGTGGCCGGCGGTGACCGCGAAACCGCCGACGTAGTCGAGGCGACCCGAGTTGCGCGGCGCGATGTAGTCGGCGAGGCAGTGGTTGAACTGGCCGGCGGGTTTCTCGAGCTGCTGGCGCAGGTGGTGAAAATGCCCGATGAGGCGGCTGCGTGCCTCGTCAGCGTAGAGCTCGATGCTATCACCGACGGAATTGGCGGGCCAGAAGGCGATGACGGCCTTCGCGGTGTAGCGCTTTTCGGCGACGATGCGGGCGAGGAGTTTTTGCGCGTCGGCAAAAAGCTTCGTCGCTTCCACACCGACGACGGCATCGGTGAGGATATCGGGATAGCGACCGTGCAATTCCCACGCGCTGAAGAACGGGCTCCAGTCGATGAAATCTACGATTTCATTAAGGGAGATGGGCGATGGGAGATGGGAGATGGGTGCCGACTCATGACCTTCGGTCTTTTCGGTGGAGAAGGCGCGGGTGCCGAGGAATTCGGGGCGTGGAATATCCACCGTTGCCCAGTCGAAAACCGGTTTGCGCGCACGGGCCTCGGCGAGGGAGAGGAGCGGGCGCTTGTTGTGGCGCGCGCCGAATTCGACGCGTTGGCGCTCCTGCTTCGCGACGGTCTCGGCCATGAACGCCGGCTTCTTTTGCGCAGAGAGGAGCGCGCTCACGACATTCACGACGCGCGAGGCGTCGAGCACGTGGACGACGCCGGGCGCGTATTCCGGCGCGACTTTCACGGCAGTGTGCGCGGGGCTCGTCGTGGCGCCGCCGATGAGCAGCGGCACGGTGAAACCTTGCCGCGTCATCTCCTTGGCGACCGACACCATCTCGTCGAGCGACGGCGTGATGAGGCCGGAGAGACCGATAATATCGACCTGCTTCTCCTTCGCGGTCGCGAGGATTTTTTCGGCGGGCACCATCACACCGAGGTCGGTGACCTCGTAATTATTACAGGCGAGCACGACGCCGACGATGTTCTTGCCGATGTCGTGCACGTCGCCCTTCACCGTGGCCATGAGCACGCGGCCGTTGGGTTTCGCGGTGCCGCCGCCGGCGATGTGCTTGCGCTTTTCCTCCTCCATGAACGGCGTGAGGTAGGCGACGGATTTTTTCATCACGCGCGCGGACTTCACGACCTGCGGGAGAAACATTTTTCCCGCGCCGAACAAATCGCCGACGACGCGCATCCCGTCCATCAGCGGCCCCTCGATAATCTCGAGCGGGCGCGCATATTTCTGGCGGGCCTCCTCGGTGTCGGCCTCGACGAAAGCGTCGATGCCCTTCACGAGCGCGTGGCTGAGCCGCTGCTCGACGGGCGCATTGCGCCACGCGAGGTCTTCCTTGATTTCCGTCTTCGACGCGCCGCCCTGCTGGGCCTTCAGGTCGTCGGCAAACTTGACGAGCCGCTCGGTGGAATCGGGCCGGCGGTTGAGTAGCACGTCCTCGACGCGCTCCAGCAGGTCCGGCGCGATCTCCTGATAGACGCCGAGCATGCCGGCGTTGACGATGCCCATGTCGAGCCCGGCGCGGATCGCGTGGTAGAGAAACGCCGTGTGCATCGCCTCGCGCACGGGGTTGTTGCCGCGGAAGGAAAACGAAACGTTCGACACGCCGCCGCTGATGCGCGCGTGCGGGAGTGTCTTCTTGATGATCGCGGCGGCCTCGAAGAAATCGACGGCGTAGTTGTTGTGCTCCTCGATGCCGGTGGCGACGGTGAGGATGTTGGGATCGAAAATGATGTCCTCGGGCGGGAAGCCGATTTTCTGCGTGAGGAGATTGTAGGCGCGTGTGCAGATGCGGACCTTTTCATCGCGCGTCGCAGCCTGGCCCTGCTCGTCGAACGCCATCACGACGGCGGCGGCGCCATAGCGGCGGATGAGCTTCGCGCGGCGCAGAAACTCGGTCTCGCCGTCCTTGAGCGAGATCGAGTTGACGATGCCTTTGCCTTGCAGGCACTGGAGACCTTTTTCGAGCACGGTCCACTTCGACGAATCGATCATGACCGGCACGCGGCAGATCTCGGGCTCGGCGGCGATCAGGTTGAGGAACTTCACCATCGTCGCCTCGCCGTCGATCAGCCCCTCGTCGACGTTGATGTCGATCACGTTGGCGCCGCTCTCGACCTGCTGGCGCGCGATCGCGAGGCAGGCGTCCCAATCGCCGGCCTTCAGCGCCTTCGCGAATTTGGGCGAGCCCGTGATGTTGGTGCGCTCGCCGATGACGAGAAACGCTGAGGCGGCGGAGGAGGAGGAATTACTCACGGATTAACCACAGAGGCACAGAGACACAGAGAAATGGACCAAGGAGGCAATCGTCTGTCGCCGTGACTCGGTGTCTTTTTGGTTCGAGCGAATTAAGCGACGGCGAGCGGTTCGAGGCCGCTGAGCCGCAGCGCGCGGGCGGCCTGCGGCAACATCCGCGGGGCGCGGCCTTTCACGGCCTCCGCGATGGCGGCGATGTGCGCGGGCGTGGAGCCGCAGCAACCACCGACCATGTTGAGCCAGCCGCGGGCGGCGAAATCATCGAGCACCTTGGCCATGTCGGCGGGCGTTTCGTCGTAGCCGCCAAACGCATTCGGCAGTCCGGCGTTCGGGTAGCACGTCGTGTAGCACCCGGCGATGCGGGAGAGCTCCTCGACGTAGGGGCGCATCGCCGCGCCACCAAGCGCGCAATTAATGCCGACGGAAAACGGCTGCGCGTGCGCGATGCTCGTGTAGAACGCGCCGATCGTCTGGCCCGAGAGCGTGCGCCCCGAGGCATCGGTGATCGTCACGCTGATCATCACGGGCACGCGGGCGTCGTCGCCTCGCGCATCGAAGACTTGTTCGATGGCAAAAAGCGCGGCCTTGGAATTGAGCGTGTCGAAGATCGTCTCGACGAGCAGCGCATCCACGCCGCCATCGAGCAGCGCCTCGATTTGCTCGGTGTAGGCGGTGACGACTTGGTCCCAGGTGACGGCGCGGTAGTCGGGCCGGTTCACATCGGGCGACATGGAGAGCGTGCGGTTGAGCGGCCCGATGGCGCCGGCGACGAAGCAGCGGCGGCCGGGCGAGGCGGCCTCGGCCTTCTGCGCGGCGCTGCGGGCGCAGGCGACAGCGGCGAGGTTGAGCTCACGCACGATGGGCTCGAGGTGGTAGTCGGCTTGTGCGATTGAGGTGCTGGAAAAGGTGTTCGTCTCCACCATATCCGCGCCGGCGGCGAAGTAGTCGCTGTGGATTTTTTCGATCACGTCTGGGCGCGTGAGGGAGAGGAGGTCGTTGTTGCCTTGGAGATTGTGGGAGTGGGACTTGAAACGCGTGCCGCGGAAATCGGGTTCCTCCAGTTTGTAGGTCTGGATCATCGAACCCATCGCGCCGTCGAGCACGACGATTTTGGAGGCGAATAGGCGGCGGAAGGCGTCCTGCGCTTCGGCCGACGGACGTGGTTGAGTCGGGTTCATGACGCGGGCAAACTAGCGTGGCGGACGGGGTTGGCAAGTGACATATCCACGCATCCGCATTCGTTGATGCGTTTTGACACGATTGGAACTTGCGCCGGTGTCGCGGCTCGCGTGCCGTGCGGGTGTCAGTCGTTCTTTTGCCGATTCCGGAACCAGGGAAGGCCGTGAAAACCGGCCACAGTTGCGCTGCGGTAACGCATCACAGACCTCCATCTCGCGTGAGCGGGAGCAAAGCCAATCTCCGATTCGTCGGCGGTGAAGGCGGGGGCGAGGCGCCGCGACTCAGGTCGCGGCACACATGCGGAGTCCGAACATCTGCCCGGGGATCGCTCACGCGGGGGTGCCGATTGCGCGGTGCCGACGCGAAAACTTCATCGCAAAAATGAAGCGTGAGGGTGGGCGTGCGCCGGCAACGGTGCGCGATTCTGCTCTTGGCGCCTACGTCAGCAGCAGAAACCTATGAAATACCCTTCCGTTTCGGGGCGCTTCGCGCGCCTCGCTTTTACCCTCGCGGGTCTTGTCGCGTCACATCCCTCGGCATGGGCGCAGACCCAACTCTCGCCGGTCGTCACGACGGCCACGCGCACACCCGTCGATGCGCAGACGCTCGGCTCTGTGGTCGATGTAATCTCCGCCGCCGATCTGGCGCGGCAGCAGGTCAGCTCGCTCGCCGATGCGCTCGGCTCGATGGCGGGTGCGCCGCTGTTTGCTTCGGGCGCGAGCGGGGCGGCGACCTCGCTCTTTCTGCGCGGCGCGAACTCCAACCAGACCCTCTTCCTCGTCGATGGCCTGCGGCTCAACGAGCCCAACACCGACTACCAGATCTTCCTCGGCGGCGCGTGCGTCGGTGCGTGCGACAGCCTCGAGATCGCGCACGGGCCGCAGAGCACGCTCTACGGCGGCGAGGCGATCGGCGGCGTGGTGTCGCTGCGCGCGCAGCGCGGTGCGGGCGCGCCGAGCGGACGCGTGGTCGTCGAGGCTGGCAGCTTCGGCACCGTGCAGGGCTCGCTCTCAGCGCAAGGCGAACGCGGGGCCAATGCGTGGAGTTTCTCGGCGCAGGGCGGCCACACCGACAACGAGCGCGCGAACAATGCCTTCGACTCCGCCAACACAGTTCTCCGCCTCGACCGCACGCTCAACGAGCGCGTGAGCATCGGCGGCACGGTGCGCTGGTTTCACGGCGTGTATGGCTCGCCCGGTGACCGCTACACCAACGATCCCGACAACGAGGAGCGCGAGGACAACGTGCTCGCGACGGCCTTCGTCGATCTGAAGCTGGCGCGCGCGTGGACGGCACACGCCGTCCTCGGCGGGCAGGATCGGCGCTTTGTCGCGGAGAGCCCGCGCGCGGGTCGCGCGACTGCGTTTACCGTCGTGAAAAATCGCCGTGGCGTCCTGGACGTGCAGACGAGCTACACCGGCATCGAGCGGCATCGTGTGACGGCGGGTCTCACGGCCGAGGCGAATCACACGCGCAACACTGGCTTCGGAAACATCAACAAGAAGCAGGCGCTGCTCGCGGTGTTCGCGCAGGACGAGTGGTCGCCAGCGGAAAATGTTTTCCTCACGGGCGGCCTGCGCAGCGACGACTTCGACACCTTCGGCCGCGCCACGACCGGCCGCGCGACCGCGGCTTGGCTCGCTGTTCCAAAAGCACTCAAGCTCCGCGCGAGCTACGGCACGGCCTTTCGCTCGCCGAGTTTTTTGGATCTCTACGGGCAGAGCGCGTTCTACGTCGGCAATCCGAACCTCCGCGCCGAGCGCGCGCGCGGCTGGGATGCGGGCGCGGATTATTATTTCGCCAACCGACGCGGCACGCTGAGCGCGACGTGGTTCAACACGGATTTTCGCGACCTCATCGCGAGCACGCCGAGTTTCCGCAGCGTGGAAAACATCCAGCGCGCCCGCACGCGCGGCGCGGAGCTCTCCGCGAAGTTTGAATTCCCGGGTGCGACGACCTTGCGCGCGAGCTTCACCTACCTCGAAGCCGACAACCTCACGACGCGCGCGCGCCTCCTGCGCCGCCCGCGTCAGAGCGGCAGTGTCGATGCGTGGCACGACTTCGGTCGCGGCCTCAGCACCGGCGCCGGCGTGACTTTCGCGGCGCACCGTCGCGACGTGGATGCAAAAACTTTCCGCCAAATCGACGCCGAGGATTACACCGTCGCCCGCCTCTACACCGCGTGGCAGGCGACGCCGCGTCTCGCGGTGAAGCTGCGCCTCGAAAATCTCCTCAACGAGAAATACGAGGAAGTGAACGGCTACCCCGCGCTCGGCTTCGGGGCTTTTGGAGGAGTGGAATGGAGGTTCTGACTCGTGTTGAAAATCGTCATCGCTGACGCGCTCAGCCTTATCGACTTTGCGGTCGAGGGAGTTTTTCCTTTTCGGTGCGCATGAAAATCCCGTCGCCCCTCTGCTCGCTCGCCGTTCTCACCCTCGCATCGACTGCGACGCTGGCTGCGGCCGATGTTCCGATCTGGGCCTATCCGGTTGCGGCTCCTGGCGCGTCCGCGATTCCGGTGGCGCCGGATGACGGCCGGCCGAAGCGGGTGCCCGACAGCACGGTCGCGCTCACGCGCGAGCAGCTCAAGGCGCACGCGAGCGAGATTCCCGACTGGCACCCGGAGGAACATCCCGCGATGCCCGACATCGTGCGGAAGGGACGTGAGCCGCAGGTGTGGGCGTGCGGCTACTGCCATTTGCCGACGGGTGTGGGCCGCCCGGAAAACGCGAGCCTCGCCGGCTTGCCCGTGAACTACATCAAGCAGCAGATGCTCGCGTTCAAGAACGGCGAGCGGCCCGGCTCCGAACCGAAACGCGGCCCGCAAAACAACATGATTCTCGTCGCCAAGGCGGCGAGCGAGGCCGAGGTCGAGGCGGCGGCGATTTATTTCGCGGCGCTGAAACCGCAGACCTTCGTGAAGGTCGTCGAGTCGGCGACGGCCCCGAAGTCCGTCGTCGCCGGGACGATTCTTGCCCGCGCGCCCGGCGGTGGCACCGAGCCGCTCGGCCACCGCATCATCGAGGTGCCCGACGAACTTGAGCGTTTCGAGGATCGCGATTCGCGCACGCCTTATATCGCCTACGTGCCGCCCGGCAGCCTGAAGCGCGGCGCGGATTTGGTGAACACCGGCAGTGGCGGCAAAACCCAGGTGTGCGTCACCTGCCACGGCCCGGAAATGAAAGGCCTCCTCGATGTGCCGCGCCTCGCCGGCCGCTCCCCGAGCTATCTCCTGCGCCAGCTCTACGACGTGCAGCAAGGCACGCGCACCGGCCCGAGCACGCTCCTGATGAAAGCCGTCGTCGCCAACCTCACCCTCGACGACATGATCGCGATCTCCGCCTATCTCGCGAGCCGTGATCCGTGATAGGCCGAAACAATTTTTGCCAAATCGGCACCGGTGACTTCGTCAATGGGATGTTCGTGGCCAAAGTAGTCCTCAAGAATGCTGCCACTGAGCCGGCAGAGAAAATCCCGCCGGATTCTGCCGGGCATCTCAGATACGGGCGACGTCGACGGTGCGCTGGGCTTCGTCGATGCGATAGTAGATGAGAAACCACGGGCGATGGAGAATGCGCCGGTAACCCGGCCGGTCGCGCACGGCTACGCCGCGATTCGGCAGGTGGGTGAGCGACAGCGCGTCGTCGAGCAGGGCATGGCCGAGCCGCTCGGCCGCAGCCGGGTTTTTCTGGGCGAGAAAACGCACGATTTGCTCCAAGTCGCGGTCAGCGC
>JANXSC010000249.1 GCA_025352845.1 Opitutaceae bacterium | reverse complement strand
CCCTGAAAGCGCGGCACGTATTTCAGGATGCCGCGGAGATCGGTCGGCTTGATCGTGGTGGCGATCGCGGAGGCGGGAGGGTGGGACTGGCCGGGGCCGTTGCTCATCAGTGGAGGGCGCGAAGTTGTCGGGGATGCGGGGCGGCGCGTCAATAGTCGCGCGCGACCCGCGCTATTTCATTTCACTTCCAGCGGCCACGTATGCGAGGCGCGCTCGGCGGCGAGGGTCACGACATATTTTCCGGCTTTCAACGTCTCGGGGGGAATCGTGAGCAGCAGCGTGGATTGCCGCGACCGCACGCTCATTTCGCCGGTGAGGCGATCGAACGTGGGCGCGATCACGACGATCTCGCCGCGCACGAAAATATCGGCGCCGGAGAGCTGGTAGCGATTGTTGGGCAGCGTGCAGGTGGCTTGAATCGCGTAGGGTTCGGTCGCAGTCGCGGTGGGCGCGGCGACGACGCCGGCGATTTCGACCGGCAACTGCGGGGGCTCGACGAGGGTCGTGCGCAGATCGGCGGGCAGACCGCCGGCGGCACCGGCGAGCGCCGCGCCGCCCGCGGCGCGAATGCCGTCCACCGGGCGCGTGGCGACGATGGGGATGCGCCGGTAGCCGGCGTTGAGCAGCCGCGAGGCGTTGGCGCGCGCCTTCAGATCCTCGTAGGGCTCGAAGGCCGGGCCGGGCTTGCGGTAGCGCAGCGTGATAAACGTGTAGGGCACGATCACGACGGCGATCGCGAGGACGATCCACTTCAGGGGCCAGGGCGGGCGATTTTTGAGCGCGTCGGACATGCGGGCGCCGAGGGAAAGGCACGCACCCCGCGCGTGGCAAGACGGCGCATCGCAGTTTTTTTGGCAGCGACGACGAGTGCCGGGTGTAGCGCGGTCAGCCTGACCGCGTCTTCCGCAGCAGCACGGTCAGGCTGACCGTGCTACGTTGTGGCGCGTTTGCCGAGTGGGAGGTATCACATGACGGTGCGCCGCGCCTCTGGCAAGACGGCGCGCGGAAATAAAATTGCCCCGGTCCCGGCGCGCTGCTTCGTTGACCGACTTCATGAAACTCTGGTCGCAGTTTTTTATCCCGACGTTGAAAGAAAGTCCGGCCGACGCGGAGATCGCGTCGCACAAGCTCCTCGTGCGGGCGGGCCTAGTGCGCAAGCTGGGCGGCGGCCTCTACACCTACATGCCGCTCGGGCTCCGGGTGATTCAGAAGATCACGCAGATCTGCCGCGAGGAGATGGACGCGGCGGCGGCCATCGAGTTGTGGATGCCGCACGTGCACCCGGTGGAAAATTGGCAACAGGGGCCGCGTTGGGCCGCGGCGCGCGAGATCATGTTCCGCGCCGACAGCGCGGGCGACGGCAAGCGCGCGGGGCGCGAGCCGGAGTTTGTGCTCGGGCCGACGCACGAGGAGGTAATCACCCCGCTCGTGAAGGCCGAGATCTCGAGCTACCGCGACCTGCCGAAAAATTTCTACCAAATCGCGACGAAGTTCCGAAACGAGATCCGCCCGCGCTACGGCCTGATGCGCGCGCGGGAGTTCATCATGATGGACGCCTACTCGTTCGACACGACGGACGACAATGCGGTGAAGAGCTACCACGCGATGAAGGCGGCGTATGAACGTTTCTTCAAACGCATCGGCGCGCACGCGATCGCGGTCGAGGCCGACACGGGCGTGATGGGCGGGAGTTTTTCCCACGAATTCATGGTGCCCGCTGAAATCGGCGACGACGATGTGATCTACAATGAGGCGAGCGGCTACGCGGCGAATCGCGAGAAGGCGACGAGTGCGCTCGTGCCCGCCGATCTCCGTGACGCCCCGCCCGAGGGCGCGGTGGAAGAATTTGCCACGCCCGGCGTCGTCACGATTGCGGCGCTGGAAGCCGCGCCCCACGCGGTGCCGGCGGACAAGCAGTTCAAGACCCTCGTATTCATGGGCGACGGGAAACCGTTCCTCGTGATCCTGCGCGGCTGCGATGAATTGGAAGAAGCGAAACTCGGCGCGCTGGGATTTACGCTCTTCCGCGCGGCGACGCCGGACGAAATCGCGCCGGTGATGGGTGCGAGGCCCGGCAGCCTCGGCGCCGTGAAGGGCACAATCAAGGAGGCGGGCGCGCTCGCGGGCGTCTTCGCCGACCACGCGATTCGCCTCATCGGCAACGGCTCAACGGGTGCGAACAAAGATGGTTTCCACGTGCGGAACGTAAACGTCGCGCGCGATCTCGCGGTGACGAAGTTCGGCGATTTCCGCCGCGTGCGGCCCGGCGAGCCGGACCCGAAGTCCGGGCAACCCTTGCAAGTGCGCCGCGGGATCGAGGTCGGGCACATTTTCAAGCTCGGCACGAAATACTCCGAAAAATTTGGGGCGTCTTTCACCGACGATCAGAAGCAGACGCATCTGATGGTGATGGGCTGCTACGGCATCGGCATCAGCCGCACGATGCAGGCGGTGATGGAGCAAAGTCACGACGCCGATGGCATCGTGTGGCCGTGGAACTGCGCGCCGTTTCAGGTGCTCGTGTGCGTGCTCGATCCGCAGCTGCCGGAGGCGATGGACCTCGCGAAGAAACTCGCCGCCGCGGCCGAGAGCGCCGGGGCCGACGTGCTGATCGATGATCGCGCGGAGCGGCCGGGCGTGAAGTTTAAGGACGCCGATCTCATCGGCATTCCGCTGCGACTGACCATTGGCGGCAAGGGACTCAAGGAAGGCATCATCGAGTTGAAGTGGCGCGCGCAGAAAGAGGTCGTGAAGGTGCCGCTGGCGGAGGCCGAGGCGCGTGTGGCGGCGGGTGTGGCCGAGGCGCGCGTGAAGGCGGGCGGGTAGAAGCGGAGTCACGGAAAATTTATCCTTCCGAGCGCATCCGAGCGGACGCTGGCTGTCCGCACAACGGCTTCGTCCCGCTCAGAATAACAGGCCGAAGGCTCGCTGTTGACGACGCCGAAGACCGTGCGCGCGGCGCTACCGTGTGGTCCGCAAAATCTCCAGGGCCGCGAGCGTGGCGGCGTGGCGCGTTTCGAGGCCGAGTTTTTGAAAAATGTGCTCCACGTGCTTGTGCACCGTGCGGACGTTGGCCCCGAGGATCGTGGCGGTGCCGGGGTGCTCTTGCCCTGCGCGAGCCAGTAGAGCACCTCGGCTTCACGGGGAGTGAGCCGAGCGCCATGAACGCGGCGGGACCGGGCGGCGTGTTGCGCTCCTCGAGGACGAGCGTGTGGAGGTCGTTGCGGCCCGGCTCGGCGAAGCGCCGCACGACGAGGCCCTCGGTCGCGGCGAGGCGCGGTGGGAGTTCGCTGGCGACGCGGTCGGGAAAATATTTGTGCAGCAAATTTTCGGCGAGGCGTGAACTGAAAACGATTTTGCCCGTCGCGTCGGCGAGCACGACGGCGCGGTCGAGGGAGTGGGCGAGGGCGTTCTCCGCCTCAACGCGGAGCGCGAGCTCGTCGGCGAGATTTTTTTGCAGCGCGCGGATTTGGAGGTGCGCGGCCACGCGCGCGAGCACCTCGGGCGGGTAGGCGGGCTTGGTGATGTAGTCGAGCGCGCCGGCGGCGAAGGCGCGGACCTTTTGCTCCGGCTCGTCGACGGCGGTCATGAACAGCACGGGCACCTCGCGACATTCGGGCCGCTCCTTGATTCGAGGGCACGTTGCGATGCCATCCATGCCGGGCATCACGAAATCCAGCAGCACGAGATCGGGCGTGGTGTGCTCCAGCAGCGAGAGCGCGCTGCGGCCGCTCTCGGCGACGAGGATTTCGTGGCCGGCCTCGCCGAGTGCGTTCACGCTCGGCGTGACGCAGCCGCCAGCGCACGACGCCGAACATCGCGGCGACCCTGATCACGGAGTAGACGGCACACGCCAGCCGCGAGCGTGGCCACGGCGGCGTGACGGAGAATGAAAACGTCGAGACCCGGTCCGGGCTGACCCTGGCGATCGACATTGCGCACCTCGAAGCGGAAGGGCCCGCCTTCGAGATTGGTGAACGCGATGTCGTTGCGCGTCGTCCGTGGGGTCCACGTGTCGTTGAAACCGGCGAGCCGCGTCTGGAAGCGCTCGCTTTCGCTGCGGCGAAACAATCCCGACATCCACGTGATCGTGAGCGGCTCGCGCGAGTAGTGGACGTTGAGGTTGCGGGGGCCAGCGCCGGGAAATGCGAGATCGCGTCCCCCTCGGCGGAGATCGCGCGAACGAGCGGCGCGACGGGCGGCGGCGGAGCGGAATAGCGCGCGAAGTCGATGCGGAGCAAACCCTGATCGCCCTTGGCCCACACGACGCCGGGCTGGCCGGCGGTGCCTTCCTCCCACGCGAGGCGGTAGGGCGCGCCGGGGGAGAAAAAATCCTGAATTTCCGGTGAGGGCAGCGCGGCGGAAAATTTGCCGCCGGCTTCGGCGCGCAGGCGCACGAGCGGGAAGGGGGCCTCCTTGGTTTTGATATCGGTGGCGAGACCGTTGGTCCAAATCTCGCGGTCGGCCCCGCGCGCGACGGGATTAAGCACAAGCGGGCGCGAGTCGAAGGCGGTGAGTTCGCGATGAAAGACGAAGTGATCGCTGGCGGGATCGAAGCGGTAAATGCCGCGCGCGGTGTCGAAGAGAATTCCGAGGGACGTGTCCCACAGAAAAATCGAGCCGTGGTCCTCGGGCAAACCGTCGGCGACGTTGAAGCGCGTGATGTCGGCCCCGCGCCAGTCGGTCGCGTCCACGGCGCGCGTGGCGCGAATCACGCCCTTGCTCGTGGTGCCGGTCCAGAGCGTGCCCGCGGCGTCCTCGAACACATCGTAGCAATCGGCGTCGATGCCCGCGATGTCGCCTTCGTGCGCCACGTGCCGTCGGCGGCGAAAGTGCCGGTGCCGATGCCGTGCGGCTGCGCGAAGAAGACGCGCGCGGGATTTGGTTTCGACGCGCTAAGGCCGAGCAGGCCGTCGGCGCGCGGCGACGAGGCGATTGCGCGCCGGGCCCGAAAGCGGCCAGACGTCAAACGTCCCGCTGCGCTCGCGGTAGCGGAGCAGGTTCTTGTCGGTCGCGAAAAAAATATCGCCGCGCCACACGCGCACATCGCGCACGACGCCGAAGGGCTTGGCGTCGGCCGGCACGCGATCGGAGGAGGGAGCGGAAGCGCGGCGCGCCGGAGTCCGGGCGCGCGAGCACGCCAATCTGATCGTCGTCGCCGACGTAGATGTCGCCGGTCGGGCCGGGCGCGAGCGCGCGGGTGAAGGGCAGCGGGATCTTCAGCACGCGCCACGAGCGGCCGGCGTATTCCATCACCGCGAGTTGATTGCCGAAATACATCAGCCCCTCCGGGCTCTGAAACGGGGCGTGAAATTGCGCGTGGGCCTTGTGCTCCTGCCGCGTGAAGGTGCGCACCAGCGGGCGGCCGGCCTCGCTCGGAGCCGTCGCGTCGAGACTCGCGCCCTTCGTGATCGCGGTGAGCGCCAGCAGCCGCAGCGCACGAAGGACCGGTGGGGTGGGCGGCATTGGCGGTGAGGGAAATTTGCCGGGGCGGATGGGTCAAGTGAGCCGCCCGGTGGAGTCTGTCATGCGCCGGCCACCGCAAGAAACGCGGCGAGCGCCGGATCGGGCGCGGGCGTTTGACGCCAGCCGAGCACGAGGCGGCTCTCGGGCGCGGGGCCGGTGAGCGGGTGAAACGTGACCTCGGGCGGCAGGTGCTGCGCCTCGGAGGGAGTCATGAACGTCGCGCCGAGACCGGCGCGCACGAGGCCGATGCCGTTGGCGCGCGGCCACACCTCCTCGGCGATGCGCGGCGTCACGCCGGCGCTGGCAAACGCGGCGAGGATGCGGTCGTAGAAACCGGGATTGTGCGTGCGCGGAAACAGCACGAAGGGAGTCGCTGCGAGATCGCGGAGACGGAGGGCGGCGTGGGCGCGCCGGCGGGTGTTGAGCGGATGCGTGGCGGGGAGGAGCACGCCGTTGCGTTCGCGGAGGAGCAGCCGCGTGCGCAGGCCGGGCGTCGGCGCATCGGGGTGAAAAAAACCGCACGCCAGATCGCCGGCCTGGAGCGCGGCGAGCTGGGCGGACGTGGGCGATTCGGTGAGCTCGAGTTTGATGCCGGAATGAAGCTGGTGAAATTCGCGGAGGATGCGGGGCAGCACCGTTGCCATCGCGAGGCCCGTGAAGGCGACGCGCACGTGACCGATCTGCCCGCCCGCGAGCGCCGCGAGATCGCGCGGGATGGCGGCGAGCTGGCGGAGGAGAGGCTCGATGCGTTCGAGGAGGAGTTTGCCGGCGGGCGTGACCTCGACGCCGCGCCGCGTGCGATTGAGTAGGTCGGCATCGAGCGCGACCTCGAGCTGGGCGATGGCGCGGCTGAGGGCGGGCTGGGCGACGGCGAGGGTCTCGGCGGCCTTGCGGAAATGCAGCTGGCGCGCGACCTCGCGGAAGTAAACGAGGTGGCGCAGCTCAAACGGGAACTGATACTCGCGCGGCATCACCGGGAGCGAAAAGAGTATTTCCCGGCATGACAACAGCCATGTATGATGGCAGGTGTTTGATGGATGATGGACGGTTGCCATCGGACATCCCCCATCTTTCATCTCACCTTTCTCATGCCCAAATCCCTTTTTGAAAAAGTCTGGGACGCCCACAGCGTCCGCACGCTGGCCAACGGTCAGACGCAGCTCCTCATCGGCACGCACCTGATCCACGAGGTCACGAGCCCGCAGGCGTTCGGGATGCTCCGCGACCTGAAGCTCAAGGTCGCGATGCCGCATCGCACGTTTGCGACGGTGGACCACATCATTCCCACCGACCAGCTGGTGGAGCCGTATCGCGATCCGCTCGCGCAGGCGATGATGGACGAGCTGCGCCAGAGCTGCGCGGAATTCGGCATCACGTTTTTCGACCGCGCGACGGGCAAGCAAGGCATCGTCCACATCGTCGGTCCCGAGCAGGGCATCACGCAGCCGGGCACCACGATCGCGTGCGGCGATTCGCACACGAGCACGCACGGCGCGTTCGGCGCGATCGCGTTTGGCATCGGCACGACCCAGATCCGCGACGTGCTCGCGACGCAGACGATCGCGCTCGGGAAATTGAAAGTCCGCCGCATCAACGTCACCGGCAAGCTGCAGCCGGGCGTGTATGCGAAGGATGTCATTCTCCACATCATCCGCGTGCTCGGCGTGAATGGCGGCACGGGCTTCGCCTACGAATACGGCGGCGAGGTCTTCGACCGCATGACGATGGAAGAGCGCATGACCGTCTGTAACATGTCGATCGAGGGCGGCGCGCGCGCGGGCTACGTGAACCCCGATGAAACGACTTTCGCTTACCTCAAGGGCCGGCCCTACTCGCCGACGGGCGCGGCATGGGATGCGGCGGTGGCGCGCTGGAAGAGTTTTGCGAGCGACACCGGCTGCCGTTACGACGACGTGGTAACTTTCGCCGCGGCCGACATCGCGCCGACGGTCACGTGGGGCATCAATCCGGGACAGGCCATCGCGATCAACGAGAACATTCCGGATGCGACGAAGACGAATGTGGTCGATGAAAAAGCGTCCATCGAGGAAGCGCTCGCCTACATGAAACTGAAGCCGGGCGCGCCGATCAAGGGCACCAAGATCGATGTCGCGTTTATCGGCTCCTGCACGAACGGCCGCCTGAGCGACTTCCAAGAGGTCGCGCGCTACGTGAAGGGCCGCAAGGTCGCGCAGGGCGTGAAGGCCATCGCCGTCCCCGGCTCGCAGATCGTCGGCATCCAATGCGAGAAACTCGGGCTCGATCAGATTTTTCGCGACGCCGGTTTCGAGTGGCGCGCCGCGGGTTGTTCGATGTGTCTCGCGATGAATCCCGACAAGCTCATTGGCGACCAGCTCTGCGCGAGCTCGTCGAACCGCAACTTCAAGGGCCGCCAGGGCTCGCCCACCGGCCGCACGCTGCTCATGAGCCCGCTTATGGTCGCTGCCGCCGCCGTCACCGGCTCCGTCGCCGACGCGCGCGAAGTCTTCGCGGTCAATTAACTGAACCAATTCATCTTTGCCCACGGAACACACGGAATACACAGAAGAGCCCATTCAGTTTTCCGTGTATTCCGTGTGTTTCGTGGGCCAAAAAACTTCTTCCTAATATGCCTCTCGCAAAAATCACCTCCATCACCGGCCGCGGCGTTTATGTGCCGGGTAACGACATCGACACCGACCGCATTATCCCGGCGCGCTTCATGAAGTGCGTCACG